>JANYDP010000028.1 GCA_025363535.1 Verrucomicrobiota bacterium
ACCCAACCCAGTGTCGCCGCCTTGAAAATCGAGCGCGCCGACGATCTGCCGACGGTTTATTTGCTGGGCGACTCGACCGTGTGCGACCAGCCCAAGGAGCCGTGGAACAGTTGGGGCCAGATGCTGCCGCGGTTTTTCAAACCCTCAGTGGTCGTCGCCAACCACGCGGAGTCCGGCGAGACGCTGCGCAGTTCGCTCGGTGCCAAACGGCTCGACAAAATTCTCAGCACGATGAAAAAGGGCGACTACCTGTTCCTGCAATTCGGGCACAACGACATGAAGGACCGCGCGACCAACGCCCTCGCCGTTTACAAACTGAATCTCAAAAAAATCATCGCCGGCACGCGCGAGCAAGGCGGCATCCCCGTCCTCGTGACCTCGATGGAACGCAAGAACGGCGTGGATCACGACACGCTGGACGGCTATCCTGACGCCGTCCAAGAAGTTGCCAAGGAGGAGAATGTCGCCCTCATAGACCTGCACGGAATAAGCAAAACGTTTTACAACGCGCTGGGCCGGCAGATTGACCTGGCGTTTCAGGACGGCACGCACCACAACAACTACGGCAGCTACGAACTGGCCAAATGCATCGTCGAAGGAATCAAGAAAAACAAATTGGAGCTCGCCCGCTTCATCGTGGAAGATTACCGGAGATTTGATCCAGCTCATCCTGATCCGGCGGATAGTTTCGTGATGCCCGCCAGCCCCGGAACCATCGGCGCACGACCGTTGGGTGATTGATAGAATAGTGGCACGGGCATCCTGCCCGTGTGTTTCTGTGTTTATCGAGGCTCATGCAATTGGGGCGACACGCACGACGTTCACGCCTGATTGGTGTCACGTTGTTTCCCGAGCCTCAATAATTCGTAACAACACACGGGCGGGACGCCCGTGCCACCTCATCATCGGCGTTTGACCTGGCGCGCTTTTTTCCCATACTGCTCGCATGGGCAACACCTTTGGCCACCTTTTCCGCATCACCACCTGGGGCGAGTCCCACGGCGGCGGCGTGGGCGTCGTCGTGGACGGCTGCCCGCCGCGACTCAAACTGACCGAGGCCGACATCCAGCCCGACTTGGATCGCCGTCGTCCGGGCCAATCGAAAATTGTAACGCCGCGCAAAGAGTCGGACACCGTGCAGATTCTTTCCGGCACGTTCGAAGGCCAGACGCTCGGCACGCCGATTTCCATGTGGGTGAAAAACGAGGACCAGCGCTCGGAAGCTTACAACGAAATGGCCGTGAAGTTCCGGCCGTCCCACGCGGACTACACGTATCAGGCCAAGTTCGGCATCCGCGCCTGGCCCGGCGGTGGGCGCACGAGCGCGCGTGAAACCATCGGCCGCGTCGCCGCCGGGGCGATTGCGAAAAAAATTCTCCGTGAGCGTTTCGGCGTCGAAGTGCTGGCCTATGTGAATCAAGTGCAGACAATTTGTGCGGACATTGATCCAAACAATGTGAAGTTCGCCGAGGTGGAGGCAAACATCGTCCGTTGCCCTGATCAGACTGTGGCGAAAAAAATGATCCGCCTAATTGAAAAAATGCGCGGTGCAGGCAACACCGTCGGCGGCATCGTCACCGGCGTCGCGCGCGGCGTGCCCGCCGGCTGGGGCGAACCGGTGTTCGACCGGCTCGAAGCCGATCTCGCCAAAGCCATGCTGAGTCTGCCCGCGTCCAAGGGCTTTGACATCGGCTCCGGCTTCGGCGGCATCACCATGACGGGACTGGAACACAACGACGCCTTCCGCGCGAAGGGCGGAAAAGTTTTCACCACCACCAACCGCTCCGGCGGGATCCAGGGCGGCATCTCGAATGGCCAGACGATTTATTTCCGCGTGCCCTTCAAGCCCGTGGCGACAGTGATGCACGAACAGGACACGGTGAATGTGGATTTCAAAAACACCACGCTCAAAGGCCGTGGCCGCCACGACCCGTGTGTGCTGCCACGCGCCGTGCCGATGGTCGAGGCGATGACTGCGCTGGTGCTGGTGGATCACGCGTTGCGGCACCAGGCGCAGTGCGGGTGATTCTGCGGGATGGTTTCAGTGGGTGAACCGCGATTGCGCTGCATTTCACCGCAGATGGCTCGGATAGATCCCCTCTTCCCATCCGCGCGATCCGCTAAATATGAGGTTAAGACAGCTTGTGCTCTAGCCCGCACCGCCGCCGCTTATTATCCCGTAACACTTCCGGGAATCTTCGGTTGGAAAGGGTGAACAAAAAAACCTTTGGGCTTGCTCGCGATTAATATCCAATCTAGGGTCGCCCAATCACCGGAGATCAAATGGACGGCATCACCTGAAATTTCAATGGCACATTGTGAGCAAGTTCAATTTTCCCGTCCCCCTGGCCCGCAACATTGCCTGAAGCATGAACCGCACTCTGTCCAACGCCAAACCCAGGCCGGTTACTCCGGCTGATGCAACGACAGAAAAAAACCGCCATGAAAAAATGCGCCTACTGTGGTCACGAAAATGATGAAGCCCTCGTTCAATGCAACCGTTGCGGCCAGGAACTCCCAACCGAACCAGCCGCGTCGTCCGCGAAGCTGCTGAAATGCAGGGGCCAGTTCCGGTTGCGGGAGCCGGATGCCAAAGCCAGTCTCGGCTACCGCGACTTTGACACAAAAAGGCTTGGCGGCACCAGTACGATTACCATCCAAGGGGAAACGGTGCTGCTGCTACAACGGCGCATCGCTTTCAAGGGCTTGCTTCTGTTTCTGGTCAGCTTTCTTTTTCTGCCAATTTCGCTGATGTTCATTTTTACGTCCTTCATTTTTGCATCTGAATCCACGTTACGACTACATTTGATCGGAGTGGTGGTCACGGCAGTTTATTTTGGCCTTGTAGCCCTGATCTTGAAGAGGTGGAGGCTTTACCGACAGTTTCCCGCTTCACGAATCGTAAATGTGACCAGGAATAACCTGCCGGGAACGGCAGTGGAATTTGTTGTTTTGCCGCCTGAGCCGGGAGAGTTGCGAAATGAGGATTGTTCGTTTGTCACATTTATCCCCGCACAAAGCCGCGACATTGCCCCCCTGGTACAGTTGCTCCCCCAAACCGTGGTTGAATCAACCAGCTTAACTCGGGTCGCGAATCCTGAAAAAAAGGACGCCGCCGATTTCGTGCAAAACTTGAAAGCTGCAACGCCCAAGGCCTGGGTGACCCCCACCTTGATCGGACTGAACCTTGCGGTTTTTCTGGTGATGTGTTTTGGCGGCGCGGATTTCCTGTCGCCGAACGGCGTGACGCTCGCCAGCTGGGGTGCCAACTGGGGACCGCTGACCACATCGGGCGAGTGGTGGCGGCTGCTCACCTGCTGCTTTCTCCACTTCGGCGTGATCCATTTGTTGTGCAACATGTACGCCCTGTTCCAGGCGGGCCTGCTCGCGGAAAAATTGTTTGGCAATTGGTTTTACCTGGCGATTTATCTCGGCTGTGGACTCGCCGGCAGCCTGACTTCGCTCTGCTGGAATCCCGAACTTGTTTCCGCCGGCGCGTCAGGCGCGGTGTTTGGAGTTTATGGCGCGGTGCTGGGATATTTGTTGCGGCAGCGTGGAACGGTGCCGGCCAGCATCTTTGGATCGCTCGTGCAAGGAACGGGCACCTTCATCGGTTTCAATCTTTTTTACGGCCTGACCAACAGCAAAATTGATCAGGCGGCCCACCTCGGCGGACTGCTTTCTGGATTGCTGTTCGGACTGGCCGCCGCGCGCCCGCTCGAATGGCAGCGCCGCCAGGAAGTGACCGGCGTCACCCAGCTGCTGCTCGCCGGGTGCGTGCTGATGGTTCTGGTTCCGCTGTTCGTCATGGCACCCGCGTTTCGTCCAAAGTTTGCCCAACTGCTCAACGCGTTCGGCTACCTCTGCGAAAATGGCGCGAATGGCGTGGCCAAGGATGTTCGCGCCGCCGAACGCTGGTATCGCCAAGCCGCGCGTTCCGGCAGCGCGGAGGCGGAGTTCAATCTTGGCAGATTTTACAGTCAGGGCTTGGGCGGAATTAAAAATTCCGAGGAAGGTGCCCGCTGGTTCCGTCAGGCGGCGGATCACGACATGCAGCAGGCCGAAGCCATTCTCGGCGGAATCTATTACCGGGGCGACGGCGTCCCGCAAGATTACGCCGAGGCGCTGAACTGGTTTCGCAAAGCCGCCGAACACGGTGTGGCGACGGAACAATACGACCTGGGCCTGATGTATTACAAAGGCCAGGGAACGCCACCTGACAAGGCCGCCGCGCTGGAATGGTTCCGCAAGGCCGCCGACCAGGGAGTGGCCAGCGCCGAAGGCATGCTGGCTTCGATGTACTTCGATGGTGACGGCACCGGAAAAAATTTCCCCGAAGCCGCCCGGTGGGCGCGCAAAGCGGCGGACCAAGGTGATCCCGCCGGCCAATACGTTCTGGGCCTGGCGTACGTCAGCGGCCAAGGCGTGCTGAAGGATTACGTGGAAGGCTACGCCTGGCTTTCTCTCGCGGCCAGCAACCGCGCCGCTCTGGCCCCGGCGGTTGACCGGTTGCAAAAACTTATGGAGAAAGAAATGTCCGCCGCGCAACTTGCCCGCGCAAAAAACCGGCTCGAACAGTTAAACCAAACCATCCCCAAACCCACTCATGACTAACAAACAAAACTGCCCCTCTTGCGGCGCGACGCTGCCCGGCGATTTGCCGGCGGGCCTCTGCGCGGCCTGTCTCCTCGCGGTCGGCTTGCCGACGGAACAACCGGCAGAAGGAGCAGCCGCGCAACGTCCCACCATCCGCCTGTCACTGCCGCCGCTCGCGGAAAAACCCGGCGATAAAATCGGCCGCTACAAACTCCTGCAACAAATTGGCGAAGGCGGCTGCGGCGTGGTCTATATGGCCGAACAGCAGGAACCGGTCAAACGCCGCGTCGCGCTCAAAGTCATCAAGCCCGGCATGGACACGCGGGAAGTCTTGGGCCGGTTCGAAGCCGAGCGACAGGCACTGGCGCTGATGGATCACGCGAACATCGCCAAGGTGTTTGATGCCGGGGGCACCGAAACCGGCCGGCCATTCTTTGTGATGGAACTGGTGCGCGGGATTCCGATCACCCGCTACTGTGATGAGAACAAACTCAACACCGACCAGCGGCTGGAACTTTTCATTCAAGTCTGTCAGGCCATCCAGCACGCGCACCAGAAGGGCATCATCCACCGCGACATCAAGCCATCGAATATCCTCGTGGCCGATCACGATGGCGTACCGGTGCCCAAGATCATTGACTTCGGCATCGCCAAGGCGACCTCGGGCCAGACGCTGACGGACAAGACGGTGTTCACCGCGCTGGAACAGTTCATTGGCACACCGGCCTACATGAGTCCCGAGCAGGCGAACTTGAGCGGGTTGGACATTGATACCCGCAGCGACATCTACAGCCTCGGCGTGCTGCTCTATGAATTGCTGACCGGCAAGACGCCGTTCGATGCCAAGCGCTTGTTCGAGGCCGGCTTCGATGAAATCCGCCGCATCATCCGCGAGGAAGAACCGCCGCGACCCTCCACCAAACTCAGCACGCTGGAGGCGGGTGAACAAACTGCCGTGGCCAAGTATCGTCTGTCCGAACCGCCCAAGTTGCTGCGCATAGTCAAAGGGGATTTGGATTGGATCGTGATGAAGTGCCTGGAGAAGGATCGCAATCGTCGTTATGAAACGGCGAACGGGCTGGCCATGGAACTCACGCGGTTCCTGAACAACGAACCGGTCACCGCCCGTCCACCGAGCAATCTCTACCGATTCCAGAAAATGGTGCGAAGGAACAAACTCGCCGTCTCGGCCGCCACCGCCGTGGCAACCTCGCTCCTGTTAGGCATGGGGCTTGCGACCGTAATGTTCTTGAAAGAAAAAGAAGCGCGGTCACAAGCGGAAATTGCCCGGCGAAACGAAACGGAATTGCGACAACAAGCAGAAGCAGCCGGAGAGACCGCACGGACGCTTGCCGAAGTCCGCCGCTTAAACAATCAGGCAATGCTCATGGTGCAATTGAGTGCAGACGGCGGCCCAAGTGCACTTGATCAGGCCGAAAAACTGGCACTGGAGGCAAAAAGTCTAGCCGACAAACTCGGTAAAAAACACCCGGACCAAGCGGGGCCTTTGACCACCCTTGCTTTCATTCAGATGTCGAGGATGAAACAGGAGTGGAGAGACAAAGCTCAGCACGAAGCAACCCGGCAAATGTCCATTAACTACGGAAAAAAGGCCGAGAATGGGCTTCGAGAAGCGTTGACGATGGCTTCAGGCGATGACCCTGATGCAATCGTTGCCAATTTGCAATTGTTCATTCTACTATGGTCTCAAGATCGGACAAATGAAGCTAATGCGATTTTGGAAAAGGAATTTCCACAATTTGTTAAAAGGACTATCCAAACCAGCCAACGGCAAGATGCCGAGCTTAAGGAAAGGCTAGTGTGGATACACTGTGAAAATAATTTGAGACTAATCGGCTCGGAGTTTGAAATGTTCTCATGGGAACATCAAAACAAATACCCATTTCAAATAGCCCTCACGAACGGCGGCACGTTGGAACTTTGTAACCGGGATGAGGCCGACATTGAGAAAAACCCAGCGTCTCACTTCACGGCCATGTCGAAAGTATTCACAAGTCTATTGGCTAAGGATCTCACTTGCCCGGCGGATGCGACACGAAAGCCGGCCGTTGATTTCCGCCGTCTCTCACCGACGAACATATCCTACCTGCTATTTACTGATGCTGAATGCAATCCCAGCAACACCAACAAGGTGTTGATTTATTGCCCAATACACGGTCTCGCGTATTTCTGCGGCGGTACAATCAAAGAGGCTGTATTACCGGCAAAACCGAAGAGTAACAATGACAAGTAAAGTGAACGGCACGTTGACCAACTGCCAAGACCGGCAGTCGCAATCCACGGAGCGCACCCCATGAACACAACCCTTGAAAAACTTTCCCACCACACCCGAGCCCGCTTCGAGCAGACCCATTGGAGCGTTGTGCTGCCGGCTGCCAACCGCCACGAGCCGGGCGCACCAGAAGCGCTGGAACAGCTTTGCCAGACGTATTGGCCGCCGCTCTACGCTTTCCTGCGTTGGCAGGGTCAAAGCCCGGAAAATGCCAAGGATCTGACGCAGGGATTTTTCGCCCACCTGCTTGACGGCGACCGGCTGCGCGACGTGCATCCGGCCAAGGGCAAGTTCCGCTCCTTCCTGCTGGCGTGTCTTAACAACTACGTCCAAAACGAACGCGCCAAACAAAACGCGGAGAAGCGCGGTGGCGGACATATTGAAATTCCGATCAACATCCCCGAAGCCGAGTCGGGCCTGGGATTCGAACCGTCCGATCCACGAGACCCGGCGAAAATTTTTGAGCGCAAGTGGGCGGTGGTGCTGCTTCAACTCGTGTTGCGGCAGTTACGCGATCAACACCTCGCGGCGGGCAAACTCAAGTTTTTTGAAACCCTTCAACCGTTCATCACTGGCGATGCCGGACGCGGTGACTACTCTGCGGCCGCCGGGCAACTGCAATTGAGCGAGGGTGCGGTCCGCGTGGCCGCCACCCGGCTGCGGGAAGATTTTCGCGCACTGCTCCGCGCTGAAGTCGGGCGCACCGTCGGCAGCGCGGCGGAGATTGACGAGGAAATCCGCCACTTGCTGCACGCCCTTCGCAACGCCTGAAGTTGGTGGGCGGCTGAATTGCCAGAGGTGTTTGCCGATTTGAGACGTCGGCTTGTTACCCGCACAAACATGTTGACGCAGCAAGTGGAACCCATTTGCGAAGCCGTCACCGCTGCGTCATAGTTGGTGTCGTCGTTCTACGTGGACAGCGCAACGGCTGCGACGAACCAAATGTATCGCATCCAACTCGTGCCGTGAGCGAAACCAAAAACTGAAAACTGAAATGAAGAAGATTCAAACCCTGTTGCTGCTTTCAATTTTCAGCTTTCAGCTTTCAGTTTTTCAAGCGGACGCCGTCCTCGCCAACGCCTGGCACATCCCTGACAACACCGGCGATCTTGGCTTCAACATGCGCAACCCGGAGTTTGACTTCAGCAACACCAACACCGTCACGATTTATTCCGGCATTCAAAAGTTTAACAACTCCTACGGCACGGCCAACCAGACCGGTGGCTGGCTGGTTTACAAAGGCGCGACCCAGGGTTCGTGGAGCAGCAACGCGCTCGGTTTTCATCTCGACGGCGGGCCGAGTCCGAACAACCAGTATTGGAAAGCCTCGTTCAACACCGTCGGCTTTGGCACGAATGAAGTCATCCAGTATTATCTCTATCTCACCTTCGATGGAGTGAACAGCGTCTCCAACACGTTCACCTACGCGCCCGCCGGCCTCGGCGACAAAGTCGGTGCCACCACCTCCTCTGCTGCCGTTGCGCAGGCGAATCCTTACACCATCCGCAATCGCGCCGCGTGGCTCTACCACGGCAACAACCGCGTCGTCGGTCCCGGCACCAACGCCAATCTCAGCAACATTGATCTGTGGCTCAAGGCCGGTTACCTCGGCAAGGACGATTCGCTCGCGTCGCGCTACGCCGACAACGGCCGGATTTATTTCACGACCGACGGTTCAACGCCCAGTGGTTCGCTCGGCACGGGCAGCAATACGACGCAGGTGGCGACAATGGTGTTCGATCATCGTGAAAACGATTCGAGTCCCGCCGGCAACGCGATGTGGTGGCACGGCACGGTTTCCAACGTCGCCCAGTTCGTCACCCTCAAATACAAACTCAGCCTCTGGCACAGCGCGAACAGTGAGGAGAAATTCGCCGAGTACATTGCCGGGACGAACAACACCATCTTCAGCTACACGCTCGGCACGCTGGGCGACCCGGTGCTGACGGTGAACGGCTTGAACGCCGACTACACGACCACGCATATTTTCGTGGATGAAGTCGCGGGTGATTCCGTTCCGTTGACGATGCTCTTCACCCCTAACGTCGCGAACGCAACCAACGTAGAAGTCTTTTCCAACGTGAACCGCCGCAGCCGCGTCACGCTGGACGCCAATGGTGACGGCGTGGAGGACGGAATTTTACCGCCGGACGGCAACCTCATTGCGAGTGGCGACGACAATAATTATTACAAGCCCTACGCGATGTCACCGAGCGGGCAGCCGGGGCAATACGCGTTCACGCTCAACGCGACGAACTGCGGTGCCTACCGGCTTACCGCGCGCTACCAAGTCACCGGCAACACCAACTGGTTCTGGTATTCCAGTAACGGCCGGCGCGATCATTGCCTCGGCGTGACCCCCACGAAGGCGCGGAACATTTCGATGTATGAATTGAACGC
>JANYDP010000033.1 GCA_025363535.1 Verrucomicrobiota bacterium
CAACACGTCTCCACGTTGCTGCAGATCGTGCTCTGTTTGATGACGAGCGTGTTGCAATTATAGCTGTCCAACCCGCCCGCGGTGGTGGCCACGTTTCCTGCAAGCGTGCATTGGTTGATGGACAGCGAATCGCTGATGTAATTCACGATAGCGCCGCCTTTGTTCGCCCGATTGCCACTGAACGTGCAATTGTTGAAAATAGCAGCCGCGTTCGCCTCAACGAGAATCGCGCCGCCCCAGCCCAGCCCGGCGTTGGTGGCTACATTGCCCGCAAGCGTGCACTGGTTCATCGTCAGGCTGCCTTTGCAATAAACTCCGCCAGCACGCAGGTCGCCATTCCCATTCGTCAGAGTCAGGGCGTTCATTACCGCGCCTTGCCCAGTTTCCACGGTGAAAATGCGCGACGCGCTGTTGCCATTGATCTGGATTCCGTTGGCGAGCGCCGATGCATCAATCGTCACCCACTTGGTCAAAGGGATCTCCCCGCCCGTGAGCACGATGCTTTGGCCGGACAACGCGGGAGCAAAAGTGACGGTCGTGCCCTGCACTGCGCCCGCCATGACCGTGGCCAGAGTGTTTCGCAGCGAGCCTGCAACCGAGTCCGCCGTGGTGCTGACGACCACCGCCGCCAGCGTCGTGATCGTGAAATTGTCCACCAACAAGGTCGCGTCGTTCGTGATGGCCGTGCGGTTTTGAACGACCAGCGGGGCGGTGTTGCTCGTGGCCACAAACGCCATCGCGTTCGTGTAGTAAGCGCTCGTGCCGCCGACCGGCGGCGAACAAACGATGGGGATGAACACGCCGCCGTTGAGCGAAATGGCCGCCTGCGGAGAGTCATATGACGAACGCCGATTCGCGCGAAATGTGACCTGATACTGCACGCCCGATGTCAGGCCCGAGATGACCGTGGAAAGCTGAACCGTTGCGCCGCCGTTAGCCTGGACGAAGACTACATTCGTGCCGTTGGGAATCGCGCCGTTATCAACGAGCCATCCGGGATTATTCGTGCCGCCGACATTCAGTCCGATGAGCGCAGGGTCAGAGATCGTCCATCCGGTGATGACGCCGCCGTTCTCGCTCGCGTAGCCAACGCCGCTGTGGTAGTGGTCGGCCTCGAAACTAGGATTGGGAATCGTCTGCGCCAGCGCGCGTCCGCTGAAGATCGCGCAAAGAAAAACGATGGCTAAAAATTTTACGGCACCAAAGCATGGCGAGTGTGAGATGTGAGCGTTCATAAGATTCAATTTCAAGATTGACTGCCACCCGCCAACGTTAGCTGGCTTCTGATATTGAAGCTACAGTATCACGATTCAGAAAAGTGACGATCAATTGTTCTTTAGGAAGATTGGATCTCACTTGTGGTTCCAAAGAAAAAGAGAAATCCCGGAGCCATCGCTGGCTTCCGGGAATTTGAATCGGAGCGCGGAGCATCGCTCCGCAAGTATCGGCTCGTGTTCAGGATCGCGCGGAGCAATGCTCCGCGCTCCGATCAGCGGCGCGCTTTGGGCAACGCGTTGCGGCCCGCATACACGGCATTCTTGCCGAGTTCCTGCTCGATGCGCAGGAGCTGGTTGTATTTCGCCAGACGGTCGGAGCGGCTCAAGGAACCGGTCTTGATCTGGCCGCAGTTCGTCGCCACCGCGATGTCCGCGATGGTCGCGTCTTCGGTTTCGCCGGAGCGATGCGAAAGGACGGCGGTATAGCCGCTGTTTTGCGCGAGCGAAACGGCGTCGAGCGTTTCGGTCAGTGAACCGATCTGGTTCACTTTCACGAGAATCGAGTTCGCCGTGCCGGTATCAATTCCTTTTTGCAGGAACTTCACGTTGGTGACGAACAGATCGTCGCCCACAAGTTGAACCTTGTTGCCAATCTTGTCGGTGAGTTGTTTCCAATGTTTCCAATCACCTTCCGCGCAGCCGTCTTCGATGCTGACGATGGGATACTTCGCACAAAGCGTGGCATAGAAGTTCACCAACTCTTCGCCAGTAATGGTCTTTCCCGTGGATTTCTTGAAGGTGTAAGTGCCATCGTGGTTGTAGAACTCGGACGCAGCGACATCGAGCGCGAGATAGATTTGCTTGCCGGCCTTGTAGCCTGCGTTCTTCGTCGCTTCGAGAATGGATTCAATCGCGTCTTCAACGCTGTTCAACTTCGGAGCGAAACCGCCTTCGTCACCGACGGCGGTGGAGAGGCCGCGTTTCTTCAACACGCCCTTGAGCGCGTGGAAAATTTCGGTGATCGCCTGCAAACCTTCACTGAAAGTATCGAAGCCATGCGGCTGAATCATGAATTCTTGGAAATCAATCGGGGCATCCGAATGCGCGCCGCCGTTGATGACGTTGGCCATCGGGACGGGGAGAACTTTGGCGTTCGGTCCGCCAAGATATTTGAACAGCGGCGTGCCGATGGCTTCGGATGCGGCCTTCGCGGTGGCCAGCGAGACGGCGAGAATCGCGTTGGCACCGAGCTTGGATTTCGTTTCCGTGCCGTCGAGTTCGAGCATGATGCGGTCAACCGTCAGTTGATCCAGCGAGTCCACCCCCACGAGCGCGGGCCGGATTTTGTCGGTGACGTTTTTGACGGCCTTGCTCACGCCCTTGCCGCAGTAACGTTTCTTGTCGCCGTCGCGGAGTTCGATGGCTTCGTGTTCGCCCGTGCTCGCGCCCGAGGGCACGGCTGCACGGCCCATCGCGCCGCCGGCGAGATGAACGTCCACTTCCACGGTGGGATTACCGCGCGAGTCGAGGACTTCGCGCGCCTGAATGTCATAGATGGTGCTCATAGTTCGATTTTAGTAAAATGGATCCGACTAACGGGGCCGAATCATAAAGACGCGCGCTGGCGAGTCAAGAAAGGGGTTCGGACAATCGCGGTGTGGTTTGCCTTTCCTTCCGGCCTCGCTACGCTGGCGCGATGATTGAACCGGTGCAGATCGCGCTGCTGTTCGGAACCGGGCTGACGGCGGGTTTTGTGGACACGATTGCCGGCGGCGGCGGCCTGCTCACCCTGCCGATGCTGCTGAATCTTTGTCCCGACCCGGTCACCGCGCTCGGCACGAACAAGTTGCAATCCACCTTCGGCTCCAGCAGCGCAACCTTTCACTTCGCCCGCGCCGGCACGCTGAGTTTCCGTGAACTCTGGCGCGCGTGCCTGCTCGCGTTTCTCGGCTCACTGTGCGGGACTTTTCTCGTGCAGCAGTTTGATCCCGGCCTGCTGAAACGCGTCATGCCCGTGCTGTTGTTCGCTGTGGCGATTTTCGTCTGGCTGCGCCCGCAGTTGGGCGCGGCGGACATCCATCCACGCATGTCACGACTCAAGTTTGATTTTATTTTTGCGTTCGGCATCGGCGTCTATGACGGATTTCTCGGGCCGGGCACGGGCACGTTTCTCGCGCTGGCATTCATGCTCGGGCTGGGCTTCAACATGGCGCGCGCCACGGCGAACACCAAGGCGCTCAACTGGGCGAGCAACGTCGCGTCGCTCCTCCTGTTTTTGATCGCGGGCAAAGTCTGGTTCCTCGCCGGCTTCATCATGGGCGCGGGGCAAACGCTCGGCGCGCGGCTCGGCAGCCACATGGTCGTCACGCGCGGCACCAAATTCATCCGGCCCGTTTTTCTCACGATGGTCCTCCTCATCACCCTCAAGATGATTTACGACACCTACCTGAAAACCTGAGATGCACAACCCCATCCCCCCAAACCCTGCGCCACCGGTGGATCGCCTTCCGACTCGTGAAGGCTACGACCGCTGGTCGGCGTGTTACGACGAGGAGGACAATCCGCTGATCGCTTTGGAGGAGCCGCAGGTGGCCGCGCTGCTCGGATCCGTCAGCAGACTTCGGGTTTTGGATCTTGGCTGTGGCACGGGTCGTCATGCGTTGCGACTCGCCGCCGTTGGCGCACAAGTTACGGCGGTTGATTTCTCCGAAGGGATGTTGGCGCGTGCGCGGAACCGGGCAGGCCGTCTTCCGATAGATTTTCGCACACACGACCTGACCCGGCCGCTGCCGTTTGCGGCCGCTGCCTTTGACCGGATCATTTGCGGGCTGGTGCTGGATCACATCCCGAAGTTGACGCCCTTGTTTGTTGAAATGCGACGCGTTTGCGAGCCCACTGGTTTTGCGGTCATCTCGGTGATGCATCCCGCAATGTTATTGCGCGGAGTGGAAGCCAGGTTCACGGACCGCACGACAGGCCGCGAAACCCGGCCGGCCAGCACGCGCCATCAGTTGACTGATTACATCAACGCGGTGCTCGCCGCCGGCTGGACGCTGGATCGCGCCAGCGAGCATGAAGTGGACGAGGCGCTGGCAGGGCGCTCGGAGCGTGCCCGGAAATATGTTGGGTGGCCGATGCTTTTGCTCATGCGCCTGACCCAGCCTGGCGAAAAGGCCCGCCTCTTTGGAAAGCCTTGTAGAACCTGAGCACGCACGTAATGCGGACGGGTTTTCCGGGCGGCAAGATGCCGCCCTCTACGGCAGGCCGGGAGGCCCGCCACTACTTTTCAAACAGGCACTTAACCGAAACGATGCAGAGGGATTAACCACGAAATACACGAACCACACGAAAATAACTGGCCGGGGAAACTAGTGCTGGCATTTTACTGGCCACACAAAGGTGCCGCCATTCTTTGCAGCCGGGGAAAGCTAGCCCCGCCGGATCCACTGGGTTTTCCTTTCGTGTGGTTCGTGTATTTCGTGGTTCAAAACAATGGTTCCGGCTAAAGTCAATGTCTTCGTTTGCCCAAAACCATCCGGTGTTTTCAGAAAGCTGCCCGTCAACATTTCGAACGACGGCCGACGGCTCAGCACCGTCCTCGCCTAAAAAAACCAGGAACACGGATTCTTTGCCCGCCCACGCCAACCACAGGATGCAGCGGAACGGTCAGTCATTCGATTGCACCGCCTGCGCCGGGCCGCCGGCGGGAACGATCCGCCGCTCCGGCGGAAGCTGGTCGAACGGCACAACGCCGCAGCGTTTCGCCCACGCATCATACCACCCGGCCAGCGCCTTCACTTTTTCCGGTTGCGCGGTCGCAGATTTTTTTGCTCTGTGCGGTCGGCAGCCACATCGTAAAGTTCCCACGGCTGTCCGCCGCGCGCGACGAGCTTCCACTTGTCCAGCCGCACGGCGCGGTTGCCTTCGTGCTCCCAAAAAACCGGTGCGGTTTGCCTGCGGATTTTTCCCTCGAAGACCGGCAACAAACTTTTCCCCTCCAGCGGCGGGACGGCGTGACCGTCAAGATTGGCCGGATGTTTTGTGCCGGAAATTTCCACTGCGGTCGCCATGATGTCGGTGACGTGTCCAAGCTGGCTGGAAATTTTCCCGCCCCCTTGGATCACCGCCGGCCAGTGCGCGATGAATGGCGACGCGATGCCGCCTTCGTGCGTGAAATGCTTGTAGAGCACGAACGGCGTGTCGCTGACGTTCGCCCAGGGCACACCGTAACTTTGCCAGACATTATCCGGCCCGGCGAAAACGGTGTGGTCGCGATTGCCGACGGCGATGGTGCGTCCGTCGCGCGTGCGGCTCGGCAGGTCATACCAACCGGGTTCGAGCACCTCGGCGCAGCCGCCATTGTCGGAAAAGAAAATCACCAGCGTATTGGTTTCAACGCCCTTTTCCCGCAACGTCTGGAAAATTTTCCCAACGCCGCCATCAACGTGCTCAATCATCGCCGCGTAAGTCGCCATGCGGTTGGCTTCCCATTCCTTGTCCTTCACGTCGCTCCACGGAGCCACGCGCGCATCCCGTGGCGAGAGCGGCCAGCTTTTATCAATGACGCCGAGCTGGATTTGTTTCTGATAACGGTTCGTGCGGATCGCGTCCCAGCCGACAAAATAGCGCACGCGATTTTTGGCGATGTCTTGCTCCGGCGCCTGCAACGGCCAGTGCGGCGCGGTGTAGGCCACGTAGAGAAAAAACGGTTTGTCGCCGCCGGCCAGATGGTTGATGTCGGCGACGGCATTTTCCGTGAGTGCGTCGGTGAAATAAAAATTCGTCCCCTCCGCGCGGACGGGCGAGTTGCTGTGCACGAGCGAGAACGGATCATAATAACTGGCCACGCCGTGGATGATGCCGAAGTATTCCTCGAAGCCGCGTTGCAACGGCCAGGCATGTTTGTCATCCCAGAACGGCTCGTTCGTTTCGTAGTTCAACTGTTTTTTGCCGTCAAACGCGATGTGTGACTGATGCCATTTGCCGACCATCGCGGTGTGATAATTGGCGCGGCGCAATTCCTCCGCGATGGTGGGGCAGTTCGTATTCAGTTCGCCGCGATAACCGGGCAGCCCGCGATCTTCCATCATGTAACCGATGCCGGCCTGCTGCGGATACAGCCCGGTGAGCAGCGCTGCGCGCGACGGACAGCAGCGCGGCGTCGTGTAAAACTGCGTCAGGCGCAATCCGCCGGCGGCCATGCGATCGAGGTTGGGCGTAGGAATTTCCGAGCCAAAACAGCCGAGATCGGAGAAGCCAAGATCGTCCGCGAGAATCACAATGATGTTCGGCGGGGACATTTTTGACTCGGCGCAAAAAGAATTTGCGGCCAGCCCGATGACGCAGACCAACCGCACCGCCAGCAACGATGCCGACCGAAAACGAACTGACGTTGGACGATTCATGGAATGGGTTGAAAGGCTAGTCTGCCGGCCGCCCGGCGGCAATAGCCGAGCCAATGAGCGGCGTGGCCTTTTCATGCCACAAGCTTTCACCGGGCGATGTCGCTAGCCTGTGGCTGATTCTCCGGGCATCGTTATCCTCAAGCCAAATCGTGCCGGTCTAATCGAAAATAATTTTATGAAAAAAAATCCGTTGTTACATTTTGCCGCCGCGTTGCTGGCCGCATTGAGCCTCCAGGCCGAGGCGTTTCGTCCGCCTTCCGTGCCGCTCGTGGCGTGCGATCCGTATTTCAGTTTGTGGTCGCCGGCGGACAAACTCACCGACGCCGACACGACGCACTGGACGGGCAAGGTGCGCCGGATGACCGGGCTGGTGAAGATTGATGGAAAAAATTTCCGCGTGCTGGGTGCCGAGCCGGCGGAGGTTCCCGCGTTGGCGCAGACGAAACTGGAAGTGCTGCCCACGCGGACGATTTACACGTTTGAAGGCGAAGGCGTGCAACTCCTGCTGACGTTCATGACGCCCGCGTTGCCGGAGGATTTGGATGTGCTATCGCGGCCCGTGACGTATCTGACGTGGGAAGCGCGTTCGACCGACAACCAGAACCACAAGGTCTCCGCTTACTTCGATGCGTCTGGCGCGATTGCCTGCAACACGCCGGATCAGGCGGTGAATTTTCAGAAGGCCGACTCCGCGAAAATAAAAGCCTGGCGCGTCGGCACGGTGGAGCAGCCGGTTTTGCAAAAACGCGGCGATGACCTGCGGATTGACTGGGGCTATTTTTATGTCGCGCTCGCGGAGGGCGCCAAAGGCACGGTGTCTGCCGGCACTGCCAGCGCGGAGCGCACGGCTTTTCTCACCGGCACCCAAGTGCCCACGGCGGCGGCGGAGTCTATTCTGCAAAACAACGACCGCAACGACTGCGTGATTGCGTGTGAATTGAATCTCGATGCCAGGCCGAAACACGTTTCCAGCGCGTGGCTGATGCTCGCCTACGACGATCTGTATTCGATCCAATACATGAGAAAAAATTTGCGTCCGTATTGGCGGCGCAACGGCTGGGAGGCGGCGGATTTGCTGAAAGCCTCGGCGCACGATTATGCGTCGCTGCAAAAGCGTTGCGCGGCGTTTGACGCGGAGCTGATGGCTGATTTGACCAAGGCGGGCGGGGAAAATTACGCGGCTTTGGGAGCGCTGGCGTATCGCCAGTGTTTCGCCGCCGGCAAAATTGTCGCGGATGAAAACGGCCAGCCGCTCCAGTTCTGCAAGGAGAATCATTCCAACGGCTGCATCAGCACGTCGGACGTTTTTTATCCGATGTCGCCGCAGTTTCTGTTGTTCGGTCCTTCGCTGGCGAAATCGTTCATCGTGCCGTTCATGGATTACGCCGCGAGCGAGCGCTGGAAATTTCCTTTCGCCCCGCACGACCTCGGCACTTATCCGAAAGCCAACGGTCAGGTTTATGGCGATGGCGAACATGGCGTGAACAACCAGATGCCCGTGGAAGAAAGCGGAAATTTGCTCTGTCTTTTTGCCGCCGTGGCGGAGATGGAAGGCAATGCGGACTTCGCCGGACTTTACTGGAAACAGCTTGAGCAATGGGCGGGTTACTTGAAGGAAAAAGGTTTTGATCCCGAGAAACAATTATGCACGGACGACTTTGCCGGACACCTCGCGCACAACGTCAACTTGAGCGTGAAGGCGATCTGCGGTCTCGGCTCGTTCGCGAAGCTCTGCGAAATGCGCGGTGAACAGGCAAAGGCCGACGAGTATTTCAAACTCGCGCGCGAATTCGCACAGCGCTGGGTGAAGGAAGCCGATGACGGCGACCATTATCGTTTGGCGTTCGACCGCCCCGGCTCGTGGAGCCAGAAATATAATTTGGTCTGGGACAATGTTCTCGGTTTGAATCTGTTTCCGGCCGAAGTCGCGCGCAAGGAAATGGATTTTTACAAGAAGAAGCAAAACGAATTCGGCCTGCCGCTCGACAACCGCAAGGAATACACCAAGCTCGACTGGATCACCTGGACCGCGACACTCACGCGAAATCGCGAAGACTTCGAGGCGCTCGTCGCGCCGATCGTGCATTTCATCAACCACGCGCCGGATCGTTCGCCGCTGACGGACTGGTATGAAACCAAGTCCGCGAAAAAAGTCGGCTTCACCGCGCGCCCGGTCATCGGCGGTGTTTTCATGCGGATGCTTTACGAAAAACCGGTCTGGCAAAAATATGCGCGGCGCGACAAAACCAAGGCGTCCAACTGGGCGCCGATGCCGAAGCTGCCCGGCTTTGAAGCGGTCGTGCCGGCGGCGGACAAGCAGCCGACGATGTGGCGTTACACGACGGCGAAGCCGGCAGCCAATTGGTTCGCCGTGAACTTTGACGCAACGCAATGGTCGGAAGGCAAATCGGGTTTTGGCAAAACGGAAAATTCATCCGCCGTGGTCAACACCGTGTGGGACACGGACGACATCTGGCTGCGCCGCGAGGTGGAATTGTCCATTAGCGATGCAGACGAGATTTTGGGCTGGTTGCACCACGATGACGACGCGGAAATTTTCATCAACGGCGTGGTTGCGTTCGGCACGAAGGGCGCGACCGGAACGTATGAAGATTTTTCCTTCAATCGCCGCGCTCGCAGCGCGCTCAAGTCTGGAAAAAATATTATCGCCGTCCACTGCCGCAACACCGGCGGTGAGCAATACATTGATTTCGGACTCGTCAAGGCCAAGTCCGTCAAATGATCGCCCCGCAAAACGTCGGCACCCGCGACCAAGATAATCCTGCAAAAAAACACCCCGACATCCTGCTGGTCGCGCCGGTGGAAATTCCCATTGCCGGGGACAGTTGAGATGTTTTGGTTCGGCTTGGTTTCGTTTCGAGGTGGCTTTCGCGCCCCGCCCGTGGAATCATCAACGCATTCGATTTCGACTCGTTGTGAAACTTGCTCTGTCATCCATTCTTTTGTTCGCCGCCTTACCCGGCCCGGCGCAAACCAATCCGGTCGCGGCCACCAACCAGTTCACCATCGCGGCTGATTCACCCGTGCCGGCTGTCAACGCCGACACCAACTACGGTCTGGCCCTAGCCCAACGCGTGGAAGATATGCGGGCGACCTGCATCCAAAACCGCCGCATCCTCTGCGGAAAAATTCTCAAAGTGCTGCCGGACGGGTTGGTGATTGACAGTGGTTACACGAACCTGATGCGCGAGCCGCTGAACAAGTCCTGGCTGATCCCCGGAACAGTCGTGGCCGGGCGCGCCACCAACCTGGTGGAGGCCAATCAACCGGACGCGATTTGCCTCGGCCTCGTTTTTCTGACCGATCTGCCGAAATTGCCCGGCGCAAAGCCCAAGCTCTACGATTATGTGACCGTGGAAGGATTTCCAATGGGGCATTACACTTACACCTCCGTGGGCGAGCTAAGACGCACCGTCCGCAAGTTCACGACCAAACTCGCCAACGCCGTCCGCTGGAACTTCGAACAAAGCGTCAACCCCACCGCGCCGCCGCAATGAAGGCTGGCTTCCGCACGGCAATGCGACGCTGCATGAACCCGCGCCCAGGCTGGCTCGCCGCCACGGTTTCATTCGCGCTAATTTGGTTTCTCCTGTCCTGCACGGCCGGAAATAAAACATCCGCGCGCCACGGCCTGCACGCCCGGCCACCGGCAAAAGCGTTTTTGCAAATGCCCGCCCGCGCCACCAACTCCTTTCCGCGCCTGCTTTCCCAGACCGGCGCGTTCCAAGACACTCCGCGTCTCGTGCCGGCCTTGACTCTGATTCCGTACGACCTCATCGTTTCCTTCTGGTCGGACGGCGCGGAGAAGCGGCGTTGGATTTCCCGGTCGGCCGGGAAAATAAAATTTGCCGCCACCGGCGAATGGATTTTTCCGCCCGGCACGGTGTTCATAAAAAACTTTGAACTGGCGACCAACGAATTCCACCCCGACCTCAAACGCCGCCTGGAAACCCGCCTGTTGGTCTGCGACGCGGACGGCGGCGTGTACGGCGTCACCTACAAATGGCGTGCCGACAATCGCGACGCCGATTTGCTGGAGACGAACCTGACCGAAACCATCGCTATCCAGACCGCGCACGGCGTGCGGATGCAGCAATGGCATTATCCGAGCCGCCAGGACTGCCTTGCCTGCCACACGGCCAATGCCGGCCTGGTCCTCGGCGTCAAGACGCGGCAGTTGAACCGCGATTTCACCTTTCCCTCCGGCACGACCGGCAACGAATTGCACTTCTGGAATCAACTCGGCCTGTTCGACACGAACCTCGACGGCGTGGATTTGAAAAATTTCCCCACGCTCGCCCGCGCCGACGATCCAACGCGCGCTCTGGAAGACCGCGCGCGCTCCTACCTCGACGTGAACTGCGCGCAGTGTCATCGCCCGCACGGCACGGTGGCCTACTTCGATGCGCGTTACGACACGCCGCTGGCCCGGCAAAATCTGATCGGCGGCCGCGTGCTGATTGACCAGCGGATTGACAATCCGCACATCATCGCGCCCAACGACCGCTGGCGTTCGCTGCTGTACGTCCGGGCCAACACCGTCGAGGCTTTCAAGATGCCGCCGCTCGCGCGCAACACCATTGATGTGGCGGGAATGAATTTGTTGCGCCAGTGGATTGAAAGCCTGCCCGGGCCGCCGGTCTTGCCGCCGCCGGAAATGTCCCCGTGCGGCGGAACTTTTCATCAGCCGGTGGCAGTCGTTTTGAAAACTGAGCCGGGCGCAACCATTCGCTATACTTTGGACGGCACGGTGCCAACGTCGGCGGACTCGCTTTACGAAAAGCCAGTCCAACTGAACAGCCCGACGATCCTGCGCGCGAAAGCATTTCAACCCGGGTTCACCCGGAGCGTAACCGTTCAGGGAATTTTCCTCTTCGACGAATAAGCGCTGATCGGCACAGGCCCATTTTTGTCTTATCAGCCCTGATCGAAAATCTGTCAGGAGCCACCCAAATCTCTCAAAATTTGCATCCCCGCAACCGGAAGAAATCTTGCCCCGACTGGTAAAATCTGCCATCCTGAAGCAGTTCATTTCTGCAACAATCCTGCCGCGCGATCCTGCGTGAACCGATGTCCGACAATGAACCTGTCCGGCGGTTGAAAAACCGGTACGGGCCGGACAATCCGGCACCTAACAATACAAAGAAAATGTTTTTTCTGAAATTTGGCTTTGTGAAAAAAACCGCCGGTGTCGCCGTTGGCCTGTTGATGATTCACACCTTGCCGATGCGCGCCGCGACCATCGCCCTGAACGCCACCGACGCCGTGAATGCCACCAGCTTCAACACCGGCCTGCACTGGGTCGGCGGCGCAGTCCCGACATCCGGCAACACCTACCAGACGCTCAGCTTCCTCCTCCGCACCCCGACGGCCAACACGCCCGTCACCTTTGCGGGCGACTCGCTGCAAGTCGGCGGCACGTTACGGATCAAGACCATCGCGCTCGTCACCGTCAACAACCTCGTCGTGAGCAACGCAGCCACCGTGGAACTCACGCAGCCGAACGGCGGCACAACCGGCACGCTCGCGGGTACGATGTCGTTGAACGGCACGGCGCTGTTGCACGCGGGAATCGCGGCGGGCGAAGCGAACAACTCGCTCACCGTCAGTTCCGTCATCAGCGGCACGGGCGGCTTCGCGACGACCGGCAGCTTCGGCACGATCAGTCTCACAGGAAACAACGGCTACTCCGGCCTCACGACAGTGAACGGTGGCACGCTGCTCGTGAACGGCACGCTCGCGAACAGCCCGGTCCTCATCAGCAGCGGCACGCTCGGTGGCAGCGGAATTTTTCTTGCACCCGTCACCAATCAATCCGGCACGATTCAGCCCGGCACGGGCGCGAACCTCGCCACGCTTTCCATCAGCAACTCGCTCACGCTCGCGGGCGGCACGGTCGTCATGCTTGTCAACCGCACCAACGCGCCGACCGCGTCGCTCATCACCGGCGTCACCACGCTCACGGAAGGCGGCGCGCTGACAGTGAACAACACCGGCCCAGCGCTTCAAATCGGCGACACGTTTCAACTGTTCAACGCCGCGAGTTACACGGGAAATTTTTCCACGCTGAATCTGCCCGCGCTGAACAACGGCATGGGCTGGAGCAATAATCTCGCGGTGAATGGCAGCCTCGTCGTCGTCACGTCCACCGCCGTCGCATTCGGCACCTGGACGAATGACGCGAGCGGATTGTGGAGCACGGCGGCGAACTGGGGCGGCGGCAACATCGCGAACGGCACCAGTTCCAACGCCGACTTCAGCTACCTCAACATCACCGCCGACCGCACCGTCACGCTCGACACGTCACGCAACATCGGCAATTTAATTTTCGGCGACACCGTCGGTTCGCAAAACTGGACGCTCGACGCCAGCGGCGGCAGCGCGCTCACGCTCGCCGTTGCGGCAGGTTCACCGACCATCACCGTCAACAACAACGCCACCATCAGCGCGCCGCTCGCGGGCACGCAGGGATTGACCAAAGCTGGCAGCGGCACAGCGGTGTTGAGCGGAAATAATTCCTACACGGGCGCGACCATCGTAAAGGCCGGAGTGCTCTCGTTGTCCAATATCGGCGGCGATGCGACGGCGGCAAGCACCCTGACCGTTGGCAGCACGGCGGGGTCACCGGCCGTGCTCAACATTCTGCCCGGCGCGAATTTCACGAGCTACACGCTCGCCATTGGCGGCAACGCCACCGCGCCCGGCGCGGTGTTCCAGAGCGGCGGCGCGCTCACGCAAGCACAGGCGGCGAACATCTCGGACTTCCGGCTTGGCGGCGTGGCGAACGGCTACGGTTACTACAATCTTTCCGGCGGCACGCTGACCGTGAACGAAGTCGGCGTGGGCAGCGACCTCGCCGGTTCCGTCGGCGTGCTGGACATCAGCGGCGGCAATTATGTGTCCGGCGGCTACGTCACGCTCGCGCGCGGCGTCGGCAGCCTGGGCGTGCTGAATGTGTCCGGTGGCACCATGACACTCGCCGGCACGGGCGCGAATTCCACCATCGGCCTCATGTGGAACGGCACCGGTGCGAGCGCGGGGGTGCTGAATATTTTCAACGGCGGCTCCATCATCGGCCCGAACAACACGACGTTCGTGGTGAACTACAATCCATTCAGCAGCGGCAGCACGTTGCAATCGGGCATCATCAACCTCAACGCCGGCGGCACATTGCAGATTGGCGGCGTGGCGAATCCCGCGCCTGCCATCGGCACGACGTTGTTCAACTTCAACGGCGGCACACTCAAGGCCGCCGTCGCCAACGCGAATTATTTTCCCAACGTCGTCACTGCCGCGAATGTTTTCAGCGGCGGCGCAACAATTGACGACAACGGAACAGCAATCACCGTCACGCAGCCGCTGCTTGCGCCAGGCGGCTACGGTGTGAGTTTGATTTCGCTCGCGAGCGGCGGATCAAATTACATCGGCGCACCGTTCATCACCATCAGCGGCGGCAGCGGCATGGGCGCGACGGCCAACGCGCTGGTCAACTTCACCACGGGCGTCATCACGAACCTGCTTATCACAAGTCCCGGCAGTGGCTACGGCAGCGGCGATATTCTGACCGTGACGTTCACCGGCGGTGGTGGAAATGGCGCGACCGCGAATACGCCCGCCCTCACCGCGAATGTCAGCGGCAGCCTGACGAAAAGCGGCGCGGGCACGTTGACGCTCGCCGGGGCAAATACTTTTACCGGCAACACCATCGTGAACAACGGCACGCTCGCGCTCGGCGTCGGCGGTTCGCTCGCCAGCA
>JANYDP010000061.1 GCA_025363535.1 Verrucomicrobiota bacterium
TTCGTGCTGCCATTCAGAGCGACCTTGGAAAAGGGAACGCTTGAGCGGTAGGCATACCCTGCCCAGCCGCCGGGCGACCATGTGGATAAACTATTGCCGTTGCCGGAAACATCGGGCGTCGTGCCGCTAAAAACGCCGTCGGCACCAACGTGCGGCACATTTGCGTTGGCCGGGCCTTCCTCAAACCGCCAATAAGCAACGGTGGCTGCCTTAACCGTTGCGCCGTGCAACGCGGCAACGGCGATGAACAGTTGAAACGCAGATTTAATCAGGTTGATCTTCATGGCTGACATTTTTGGAGGCAAAATTTTTCCAGTTTCAAAATCGGCGGACGCATTTCACGGAAATTGCAGGCGGAAAAATTGATTGTCATTCGTCGCCGGTAGATTGAGCAATAGGCTGCCAGCGTTGGTGATTAGTGGCGCGGTGATTTGCGTCCACGCGGTCGGCGACGCGAGATTCGTCGAACTCCACAACGTGAACGGCGCGCTCCACACCGGCCACTGCAACGTGAGCGATCCGACGCCGTCGCTGAAAACGAGCGTTGGCTGCACGAAGCTCGCCGTGTAAGTCGCCGCGCTCGTCGGCACGGAAATGCTGTGCGTTTGCATGCCGCCGTCCGACCACACTACGAAATTGTAATTCGTGCCGAAAAGCGTTTGCGGCGACGGCACGCTCAAGTTTCGCGTCATTCCCGCCACGCGCACAATGGACGTCGGCGCGGTCAAGCTTTGCCCATCGAGATTTACTTGCAATCCATCCGGCACCGTCGCGAGATTCAACATGGTCAGGCGCGGCAACACATCCACGAAGGAGGATATTTGATTTCCATTCGTGTCCGTCGCGGTCAGGTAGAGACGATAGAAAACATTCGTTGTCGCGGGACCATTAGTGGGAATCGCCAGCATGCCGTTCGTCACGCCGGGCAGCGGAGTCAAAAATGGATCCACAATTCCGTCGTGCGAAAAAGTCGCCGACCACGAATAAGAATTCGTCGGCAGCAACGCATCGGAATAATCCCGCGCCACGCCGGCGAACGCGAGGTTGTTTCCCCCGGCATAAAGCGAAGCGGCAGCGGGCTGCGTGATTGAGACGCCTGGCGCGGTGATGTCGGCGAGCGAGAGCGCGCGCGAGTTGATCTTCACTGAATCCAACTGGCCGTTGAAGTAGGCATCCGCTGAAAACTGGCTGCGGCCAAAATAATTTTTGGTGCCACCGATGTCGGACGGCAGCAGGTTGATGCTGTTGTTGACCGCCGCGACCTGGCCGTGGGTGTAGAGAATTCCCTGACGTCCATCCAGCACCACGGCCACGTGCGTCCAGACATTTTGTGGCAGCGGTGCAGATTCAATCACCTGCGTGTAGTTCGAGGCCTGCGCGGTGATGGCGCATTGCAAAACATTTCCGCTGGTGTTCGGGCACAAAAAGAAAAAGCGTTGCGTGTCCTGGCCGAAATCAAAAATGCGCTGCCACGGATTGCCGCCGCGCCATTTCACCCAACCGCCAAACGTGCGCGCGGCACCGATGCCGGTGGCGAAACTCACATACTGGCCCGAGCCGCCGGGGAGATTCAGCACGTTGCCGCGCGTGGCGTCGGTGGCGATGGCGGCACCGCCGACGAGCGTGCCGTTGAAATTGTTGCTCGCGTCATTGGCGTTGGAAGTGAACGGAAAATACGAAGACCAGTCAGTGCTCGTCGAAGCGGCGGCGGGAAAAATATCCGCGTAGTTCGTGCTCTTGCGCGACGATGAATCAGTCGCGATGAGTTGGATGCGATACGAGCCATTCGTGGCCGACGAGCCGGAGGCGAGAATGTTGAACGAGCCGTTCGTCACGCCGGACAGCGCGACGATGATGGTATTGGTCGTGGTGAAACGCCAATACACCGACCACGTCAGACTCGAAGGCGGAAGGTTGGTGTCAAAAAAATCATTCGCGCCGCCGGAAAAGAAAATCGTGTCGCCGGGACGATAGACCGAGCCATGCGCCGGTTGCGAAATGGAAATCTGCGGCGCGACAATCGCGGCGGCGCTCAACGCGCTCGAAAAAATCCGCACCGAACTCATCTGACCGTTGAAGTAAGGATCGGGCCACTGGCTCTTGCCGAGATAATTATTCGTCGCGTTCAAATTTCCCGGCACGAGTTCCACATTGGAGTTCGTCACCACGGGAATTCCGTTCGTGTAGAGAATCACGCGGCTGCCGTCCAGCGTCACGGCGACGTGCGTCCAGACGTTTGTGGGCAATGGCGACGGCCCTTCCGTGATTTGTTCCTGCCCGGCACCGTTACTATTGAGACTGATCGTCGAGCGAAGTTTGCCGTTCGCCGCCGATGGTGTGAGCAACGCGTAACGCACAGTGTCGTTACCAAAATCAAAAATCCGCTGCCACGCTGCGCCGCCGTTCCACTTCACCCAGGCCATAAAGGTTTGAATTGTTGACGCGCCGGGCGGCAGGGTCACGAACTGACTGCTGCCATTGAGATTCAAAACATTTCCGCGCGTCGCGTCGTTCACGATGGACGCGCCGCCGTTGAGCGTGCCGTTGAAATGGCCGTTCGCATCATTCGCGTTTGCCAGAAATGGATAATAGGACGACCAGCCGTTCGGCGGATTCGCGGGCGAGATCGTTGCGACATTGGTTCCCTTGCGTCCCGCGCCGTCAGTGGCGATGAGCGTGATGCGATAATTTCCACCGCCGGTAACGTTGGTGGAAATGTTGTAAGTGCCATTCGAGATTCCCGCGACCGGGCCGAAGACCAGATTGGTCACGCCGTCCTGCGCGTATTCAATTTTCCAACTCAACGCCGCCGCGCCCAGCGGAAGATCAATCACATCCGTCGCGCTGCCGTTGAAGGCAATCGTCGTACCGGGCAGATACGTCGAGCCATCGGCGGGCGATGCGATGAGGGGCTGCGGCGCGGCGATTTCCGTCGCCGACAACGCGCGGCCATAGACGCGGAAGTTCGCGAACTGTCCGTTGAAATAAGGATCAGCGGCAAATTTGCTGCGACCGAGATGGTTCGTTTGGGCCAATGTTTGCAGGGGCAGGAACGAAACCACATTCGTCACCACCGGCACGCCGTTGGAGTAGAGAATTCCATTCACGCCGTCGAGCGTGAGCGCGACTTGCACCCAGACATTCGTCGGCAGCGGCGCGGGCGCGGTGACGGTTTGCGTGACATTGTTCACGCGGATGTCGCAGCGCATCTTGCCGGAGTCGCCGGTGAGCGGCGTGAGCATGACGTAATTCACCGTGTCCACGCCGAAATCAAAAATGCGCTGCCACGCGCCGCCGCCGTTCCATTTCACCACGGCGGAAAAAGTCCGCGCGAACGCGACGCCGGGCGGAAGCTGGACGTATTGATTCGTGCCGTTGAGATTCAGCACGCGACCGCGCGTCGCGTCGGTTTGGATCGCCGCGCCGTTTTGCAACAGGCCGTAGTATTGGCCGTTTTCATCGCGCGCATCGGATTGAAAATTGTAAACGGCCGACCAGTCATTCGTGAAGTAAGGCCAGTTGTCGGTCGTCCACGAAAGCGGTTCGAGGTCGAAATCTGCGACGCCATACGCGCCATACCACGGCGCATAAGCTCCGGCGTCGTAGTAATGATAGCTGAACCATTGCTGGCCGCCTTCGTTGAGCATCGCAAAATGTCCCGGCCCGGTGAACTTGCCCGTGCCCTGCAAAAAAATTGAGCCGCCGTTCGCGACCATGTCCACGCCGTTACGATCCAGATATGGCCCGGTGATGCTCGTGCTGCGGCCCATGCGGATGTTGTAAGTGCTGTTCACGCCGGAACAACACGAGCCCCAGTCGGCCATTAAATAATAATAACCGCCGTGGCGAAAAATGCAGGAGGCTTCAATCGAACCGTTGTAAGCGAGCCGCGTGACGGGCGAGTTCGCGGAAATACGCAGGCCAGTCGTCGGGTCGAGTTGCACGATGTAAATGCCGTTCCAATACGAGCCGAAACAGAGCCAAGGATTTCCGTTCGCATCGAACACGGCGCTCGGATCAATCGTGTTGTAAGCACTGCCATTGGTGGAAATGATGACCGGGCCTTGATCGGTCCACAGATAATTCGGATCGCTTGGATCAAGCGTGGGATTGGTGACGAGGCCGATGCCGGATTGCTGGCTGCCCAACGTCGAGACCGCGTAGTAAACGCAATAACGTCCGTTCAGAAAAAAAACATCCGGTGCCCAGATGATGTCGGTGAAACCGGGCGCGGCATTGGTGTTCCAATTCGCCGGATGCGCAAAAATGTTCGGCCCGCCATACCACAGAATTTTATCGTAGGACCATTTCGACGAAATCCCGGTGCCGGTGGCGAACATGTAATACTTATCCTTGCACTTGATGATGCTGCCGGGGTCGTGCGCGCCGAGATTGCCGCGCAACGGCGGGGCTTGCAGTCCGGCGGAGGCGCGCGGCGCAAGCAACTGGAAAAGCAAGGCCAGCATGGCAAAAACAGAAGCGTGGTGGGAAGCGCACGTCTTTCGGCCTACTCTGCTCATCGCTGAACCAACGGCGGCGCACGCGGAAAGACCCGCCCGATCCGGCCCAGAATTTATTTTGCACCCGAACGTCATGTTAATTCGCTGAATGAGGCGGGCAAAATCTATCACAGAATGCATAAATGTCGTGTGGCATGGAATGGCCACCGACGACGAGCCGGGCACCCTGCGGTCGGCAGGGACATGAAAATCACCTGACTGCTCCGTCCGTTTTCGGCGGGCGCATGACCACAATGCCGGCGTCAATAAACTGTCCGCCGGCGGTCTGGTGACAATGCACGGCCAGGCGGTTCAGGCCTGGTTTGAGCGTGGCCAGGGCGGCGGGATTTAGGTTCGTCACAAAATAATTCAGGCTGAAACCGCCGGCCTGCGCGGCGAGAATTCCGTTCAGATAAATTTCCGCGTCTTCATCGTGGTGCCACTGGAGTTGGGCGTCGCGCAAATCTTCCGAGCCCAAGGTGAACTCGCGGCGCAACCAGATGTCGGGCGTATTCCAGATCGTCCCCACCAGCGCGCCGGGCGTTTCGGTCGTGCCAAATCCGCCAAAACCCTGCGGCCACGCGGTTTCATTGAAATCAGATGTCAGCCATTGGTCGCCTGGGTTGCTGGTCGTGTATTTCCAACTCACCCGGCCGTAGATGGCGTTGGGTGCCAGCACGCGGAGCAACTGTTTCTGGTTGTCCCCGCGATTGGCGGTCAGCAAGGCGGCCGGATTAAGTTTGGACACGGCGCGATCATAAGTCAGCAGGCCGTTGCATTCCGTTTCCACATCGGTCGTCTGCGTGTAAATCGCGGCGCTGAGTCCGAAGGAATCGTGCAGGAGGTGGACGCGATCCAGCAGTTTGCCGTAACGATCCTTGAGCACCGTCGCGTCGAGCATGGGCTGGTAGCCCCAGCGCTGTTGCGACCAGGTGTGTCCGGGCACGCCCAGCCCCAGGCCGCCGAATTCGCCCAGCACCGCCGCGCGCGCGGCTTCGGGCGGGGGAGATTCCGGCCCGGGATAATTATGCATGTCAATCAAATCGCCCACGCGCTTGTCGGTCCAGCCGCTGGCATTGTCCACCAACCGGGAGGGATCGAGCGACTTGAGCCACGGCGTCAACCGCTCGGTATCATATTGTCCCCAGCCTTCGTTGAAGAGCACCCAGACGATGATCGAAGGATGATTGAACCGTCCTTCCACCAGGCGCTGCAGCTCGACTTCGAACTGCGTGCGGCTTTCGGGCGTCGTGTTGTTGCCGCTCGGCATGTCCTGCCAGACGAGCAGGCCGAGCTTGTCGCACCAATAATACCAGCGGTCGGGTTCCACTTTGACGTGTTTGCGCGCGAGATTGAATCCGGCGCGCTTGAGAAACTCGATGTCATAGCGCAACGCCGCGTCCGTGGGTGCCGTGTAAATTCCATCCGGCCAGAAGCCCTGATCCAGCGTGCCGATCTGAAACGTAAACTGGTCGTTGAGCGCCAACCGGGTGATGCCCGCATCATCCTTTTTCAACGCGATCCGGCGCATTCCAAAATAACTGGAAACGGAATCCACCACCTGGTCGCCGTCCTTCAACGTGATTTGCAGGTCATAGAGAAACGGATCATCCGGCGACCACTGGTGCATCAGGGAAAGCGGCAGGCTCAATTCGTGGTTGGCCGGCCCGGCCACGCGCCCCACCACTTGGCCGCCCACCGACGCCTGCGCCTCCACCTGCAGCGACCCGGCACTGCTGGCCACCGCCACCCGCACGCGCAAGGCCTGCGCGTCCACATCCGGCGTCAGGCGCAGATCGTCCACGCAATTTTTTGGCACCGGCTCCAGCCAGACCGTCTGCCAGATGCCGGAATTAGGCGTGTAAAAAATTCCCTCGGGCTTGCGCGACTGTTTGCCGCGCGGTTGGTCGCCCTCGGTTGGATCAATGACGGCAACGCGAATCTCCTCCTCCCCTGCCCGCTTCAAACTGTCCGTAATGTCAAAGCTGAACGCATCGTAACCGCCGCGGTGCTGGCCGATTTCCCGGCCGTTGATGAAGACACGCGTCCGCCAGTCCACCGCGCCAAAGTGCAGCCGCACGCGTCGGCCGGACCATTCTGGAGGCACGCGAAAACTTCGCTGGTACCAAAGCATGTTGGTTTCATCCAACCGCCGCATCACGCCAGACAGTGCCGACTCGATGGGAAACGGCACCAGGATTTGCCCGTCGAAATTGGTCACCGCCAGAAAGGCCTGCGGGGTGACGGCGTAATTCCACAGCCCATTCAAATTCAGCCAGTCCGGACGAACCAATTGCGGGCGGGGATATTCGGGATGGGCGTTGGTGGGACCGACTTCGGCAGCCCAGCGCGTCATCAGCGGGCCGGCGGCGGGCTGCCACGCGGAACGGTCAGCGGCGGACAAGACGCCGGCCGCGAACAGCCAAACAAAAACTCCAAACTCCAAACTCCAAACTCCAACGCGACGCAATGGCGCTGGCTTGGAGCTTGGAACTTGGAACTTGGAACTTGGAACTTTCATTTCCGCAGATATTTCGCCACCGCTTCCGTACGCGAGCAGACATGGAGTTTTTCGTAAATCCGCCGGATGTAATTCCGGACGGTGTGAATGCTCACACCCAGTTTGTCGGCGATCTGCTTGTAGGCCTGCCCTTCGGCCAGGCCTTCCACCACTTCGCGTTCGCGCGGAGACAGTGCGGTCAGCTCGTCGCCCGGTGCGGCCTGCACCGGTTGCAACGACAGCACGACTTTGCGCGCGATGGGCGCGGACATCGGCGAACCACCTTCATGGACTTCGCGGATGGCTTCGAGCAGTTTGGCCGGCGCGAGACGCTTCAACAAATAGCCGCTCGCCCCGGCCGCGATGGCCGCAAAAATTTTTTCCGTGTCCTCGAACACCGTCAGCATCACCACCTGCGTCGCGGGCATCTGCGGTTTCAACTGCCGCACGCATTCGATGCCACTCATGCCGCCAAGGTTGATGTCCATCAGCACCACGTCGGGTTTTTCTTTGGGCACATTCACCAGCGCATCCTCGGCGCTGCTGTGTACGCCCAGGCAGCGAAACCCTTTCGCCGCGTCAATGTAACCGGCGATGTTTTCCCGCAGATCCACCTCATCGTCCACGATGGAAACCGTGATTGTTTTGCTCATGTTGTTGTATTCCGGCCCGGTGTCCGCGCCTTGCCCAACGGCACGCTCAGGCACACCGTCGTGCCCTGCCCGGGATGGCTGCGGATGGTGCAACGGCCGCCGGATTCGGCCAGGCGCTGCTGCAAATTCCGCAGGCCGTGGCCCACGCGCCGACCCGCCACGACGCCGGGATTTTGATTTGCGGACAATACCGCCTCGGCCGCAAAACCGCAGCCATTATCTTCAATCGTGATTTCAAACAGGCGGGGTTCGGCCCGCATGGCCACACGGATGCGCGTGGCCCGCCCGTGCTTGAGCGCGTTGTTCAACGCCTCCTCGAACGCCAGAAACAAATTGTGCCGCGTCTCGGCGGACAAGGGATGATGCGGCAACCCCTGCGGAATGTGCAGATCACATTCCACCGCCGTGTTCTGCAAATACTCGGTCGCATAATGGCCGAGGTACGCCGCGAGATTTTCCAGGGTATCGTTGTGCGGGTTCACCGCCCACACAATTTCGTCCAAGGACTGCAGCAGATCGCGCGAGGTCAGGGCGATGGAGTCCAGCTTGCGGGCCACCGGTGCCTGACCTTGCAGCTCGCCCTTCGCCCGCTCGCTCATGAAGGATATCTTCGTCAGCTTCGAGCCGATTTCATCGTGCATGTCCTGGGCAATTCTCATGCGCTCGCGCTCCAGGGACTGCTGCTGCGCCAGCACGGCGAGCCGGCGGCGCAACCGGCGGTTGGACACCAGCCGCGCGACGCCCGCCACCAGCGCCACGGCCAGCGCGCCGTAAGCCGTCAAGGCCCAGGCCGAGCGCCACGCCGGGGTCGGGATGAGAAACGCGAAGGACGCCCCCTGCGGATCCCACGCGTCGGCGCTCCCCGCCTGCACCCGGAACGTAAAATTGCCGTAGGGCAGCCGACCATAAGCGACGCTCCGCGCCGGACTGCCTTCCACCCAGTCGGGATCGAAACCCTCGAGCCGGTGCCGGAACCGGATTTTTTCCGGCGCGGAAAAATTTAACGCGGTGAATTGAAACTCCAGCGAACGCAAATCCGAGGGCAGCCGCGCGATTTCTTTTTCCAGGTGAAGCGCCGGCACCGGACTGCCGTTGACGAGCACCTCCTCGATCAACGCCGGCAGCGGCGTTTGATTGACCAGCAGCCTGTGCGGATCCAGGGTGACGACACCCTCCGCCGTCCCGAACCACAATTTTCCATCGGCCGCTTTCACCGCGCCCGGCCAGCCGTAGGCCGTGGCGGGATCGTTCGGCGCGTTGTCCTCCTCAAACACCAACTGACAATGGATCGCCGACTGTCCCACCAGCGCCGCCGCAATATCGGACTGCACGGCATGGTAGATCGCGCGGCTGGTGCCCAGCCATAAATCGCCGTCGGCATCGGAGAGAATTCCCAGGATCGCATCGGCCCCTGACCCCAGGTTCAAATTCCAATGCAAGTACCGGCCCGTGACCACACACGCCAGATTTCCACCGGCGGTGCCGATCCAGATTCGGCCGGCGGCATCTTCGTGCAACGCGCGGATGCTTTTGCCGCCCAGCACTGACGGAGCGAGGATGGTTTTGAATTTGCCCGTCTCACCACGCAAGACTTCGCCATTGCCACAGCCCAGCCACAGGACGTCGTGTTGCGCAGCTAAAACTGCGGTGACCGGCTGATCCGGCAAACCGGCGTCGGCACCAAATTGAGTAACCGCGCCGGCCGCGAGCCGGTTTAACCCGCCTGACTGTGTCCCCGCCCAGACAGCCCCGGCCCCATCCGCGGCCACCGCCAACACCAAGTTGTCAGACAAACCATTGTCAGTGGTAAAATGAACCGATCGTCCGTCCGCCAGGCAATAGACTCCCGCGCCCGGCGTGCCCACCCACAAGCTCGCGTCCGGTGCCAGCGCAATGGAAGAAACCAGATTTTGCAACTCCACCAACTCTGCACCAGCGGGCCGGTCGAATTTTTCCGCCGTGCCCACGAACAAACCGCTGCGATCAAACCCAAGCCAGGCACGTCCCTGCGGACCAAGCGCCAGACAGACCGTCGGGCGACTCGGCAGCCCGACGCTGCTGTCAAGGACGCGGACATTGCGCGGCTGCAGCCGGACCAGCCCGCCGCCAAAGGTACCGAGCCAGAGATTGCCTTCGCGATCTTCGCAGAGCGCGCGCACGTCGCTGGCGAGTCCGCCGTTGCGCAGCGTGATGGGCAGAAAGTTGTCATCGGTGAAGCAGTACAATCCCTTGCCGCTGGTGCCGATCCACAACTCGCCGTGGCGGCCTTCGCACAAGCTCCAGATGCGCAGCGACGAAAGATTTTCCCCGCCGCCAAAATGGTTGAGGTGTTTGCCTTCGGTGAGATTCACCAGGTAGGTGTCGCCGAATGCCCACAGCTTGCCGACGCGATCTTCATACACGCCGAGCGATTCAGGATTTCGCCCCGGACTGTCGGTTTGAAACGGAAACGGGAAAATCCGGCCATCCTTGAACTGGCACATGCCGGCGCGCGTCGTGATCCAGACGGTGCCGGAACGCGCGACGTGAACGTTGGAAACAAAATCTCCCGGCAACCCGTCCCGGGTGGAAAACCTTTTCAGCGACGCCTTGCCCAGCAGGCACAAGCCGGTCGGCATCCCGATCCACAAGTTGCCCGCGCTGTCTTCAGCGATGCTGTTTACCGTATCGTCCAACACATTTCGTGCTGCGGGATAACGCACCAGGTTGCCCTTGGAATAGGAAAATAAGCCATCGCCCTGGGTGCCGATCCACATCTGCCCGGACGCATCCTCGCACAACGCCGTCACCCGGAGGGCTTCGTTCGTGTGCCGGCCGGCGGGTGTGATGGGTACAAACCGCACGCCGTCGAAACGCGCCAGACCGCCGGCAGTGCCGATCCACAAGTAACCGTCCCGCGACTGAAACACGGCGGTGACGTAATTATCCGGCAATCCCTGCGGCTTGATCCAGACCTGCACCGAAAGATCCTGCGGCAAAAACTTCGGCGTCGCTGCCCGCACGCCCGCCAGCCCGCACGCCAGCAGTAGCACGAGCAAGCAATGGCAGATGGTGCAGATTCGGTTCACCGGCAATGAATAGCAAAATCACTCCGAAGTGCAACTCTGGGACCTTTAAGATTACTGGATAAACGGATTGGTGAAATTGGTGTTGCGAGCGCTTTTGCAACAATCCATTTATCCACCCATCCCTTCCCAGTCTTTGCGCGCATTGCCCTCTTTGCGGTTAATTTTTTATTTATCCTGTCCCAAACCCCCTCCGGCGGACATTTGAAATGCTCGTCGTGGAAAAGGTGAACTCGTTTCGCGCGACGCCGCCCGCCGGCGGAGCGCGGCGTTCACGCCGCTTCAACTCCCGCACACCAGCCCGCAGAAATATTTCAGCGTCTCCATCCATCCGTGCGCTGAAGCGGTCTGAAGCCCGCGCTCCGTCGGATTTCGCGCGAGCGTGTCTCGGACTGCGGCGGAAAGCGCAGCGCCACGCTGCTTTCGCACGCCCGAAAATCGTTCTCAGAATCAAAAGCCGCCCGTCCGCACGAAAGCACCAAAGGGCTGGCGCACTTCAAAACGCTTCGCGCAGTTCGAAAGTCGCCGTGCAGCGCGCCAGCGTCTTGAAGTGCGGTGGCCTTCCACCGCTTTTCCCCGCGCGCCAGAAAATTTTATTGAGGCTCGTATAATTGAGTGACGGAGCGCGGCCTTCAGGCCGCTTCAGTGCCCGCAAACAGATGGCCGTGGAAAAATCCCGGCCCGCTGCCAGTTGGTGAGGTGAAGCGGCGTGAACGCCGCGCTCCGCCCCCGGCTCATTCCCTGTCACCCTATTCAACGAGTCTCAATAACAACAAAGAAACCAAGCAACCAAGTCGGAAAACTTTATCCCTTCGTTCCTGGGTTGTTCAATCCCACCGCCTCAATGCACCGTCGTCAGCGACTTGATGAAATTCACTTCCTCCGTTTTGTAGGGCGTGCCGTCCGCGCGGAAGATGTCGTGAAACCACACCGGCGGTTCGTTCGTGTAAGTTTTATCCCATGAATCCCACGGGAAAATGGTCTGCGTTTTGCCGGAGACAAAGCCCCAGTTGTAAGCGCCGACGTTCTGCTCTTTCATGTAGCCCAGATTCGGATCAAACGTGCTGCCCACCGGTCGCGCCATGTATTCCGTGCAGATGATCGGGCGATGATACCGGCGCAAATTTTCCACGCAGAGTTTGAGTTTGTTCAACGGGTCGTAGCAGTGAAACGTGATGATGTCCGATTGTTCAAACTGCAATTTTTCCATCGCAGAAAGTTTCGCTGGATCGGCCCACGGCCCCAGCCACGGCGCGGAGGAAAGCGGCTGCGACGGTTTCATTTCCCGCGCCCACGCAAACGTTTTTTCCAGCAGCAACCGCACGGTTGCCACTTTGTTCGTTGGTTCCAATTTGTTGTAGCCGGAGCCGTTCATGTTATCCGGCTCGTTATAGACATCCCAAAAATCAATGCGCTGGTCGTTGCGGAAACGTTTGATGACGCCCTGCACATACGGCTTCAATTCATCGAGCCGCGCGGGGTTCGCCGTGTATTCACGGCCCGGCGTCTGCAGCCAGCCGGAGTTGTGGACGAACGGTTTCGGATTGCGCTGCTGGCCCATTTTCGGATCGGGATCCCAGCAGGAATCGAACAGCACGAACATCACGCCGATGTGGTGCTTGTGCGCGATCTCAAGAAACTGATCCATGCGTTTCAAAAATCCTTTCGCTTCCTGCTGCCACAACAGGTGATGCAAAAAAACGCGGACGCTCGTGAAGCCAAGCTGCTCCGCCCAGCCGAGTTCGCGATCAATTGTGGCCGCATCAAACGAATCCGCCTGCCACATCTCCAACTGGTTGATCGCGGTGCTGGGACTAAAGTTGCAGCCCACCAGCCAGGGATGGTCTTTGCTCCAGGCATTGGCTTTCGCTTCCGACCAACGCGATTGCGCGCTGACCGGTCCGCAACTCATTCCCAAAACGAGCAGAACAGCGCACAAGGATTTCCAGTTTTTTCTCATAAATTTTATTTGGTGTGAAAAATATTCTCACGGCGGCGTTACTTGCACGCGCATAAAGAGCGGGTTGGCAGTGTTCGCCGGCACGCTGCCCTGCCGCACTTCGTTGTTGCCGTTCGTGGAAATGCCAGTGTCGGTGATGCCGTTCGTCAACCAGCCAAGCAAATCCGGACTCCACTGAACCTGCCAGAGCAGATCCGTGGCAATCAAACTGTGCGTGTAAGTCATCGCGAAATTTGTGCCGGTCATCATCGCGGCCGGCAAAGTCGATGGCGCATCGCCCAAAATCGGATTCAATCCCAGAAAGCGTTCCATCACATTCACGATACCGTCACCATCGGGATCGGCGTTGTCCGCCGCGTTGCCTGTGTTGGCGGTGGTGTTGAAAAACTGTTGTCGCCATGCACCCGCCGTCGTGGTCGCCACCGTGATGAGAAAAGAATTCGTCGCGGTGTTCACCGTGGGCTGGCCGTTGTTGATCACCAGTGTGATGATCGCCGCGCCGGATTGATTGGCGGCGGGCGTCACCTGCACGCCGCGAAACGTGCCGCTGCCGCCGATGGCGATGTTCGCGTTCGGAATCAAATTGGTGTTGGATGAACTCGCGGTCAGCACCAGATTGTTGGGCGGCACCAACGCATCGCCCAGCGCAACAGTGAGAAATCCGGTGTCCGTATTTTCGGCGATGAGTTGATCCGGCACGGTCGAAATGGTCGGCGGTGTCGGCGGCGAGAGGGCAACGCCGGTGAACGTGGTGTTGGCGATCCGCGCGTTGTTGTGCGAGCAGTTCACCAGTCCGACGGCAGCGGTGCTGCCGAGTGCGGTCGTGTGCGAGCCGATCAAAATCCAGTTCGCAGACGTCGGCGCACTGGCGCCGGTGGCATACCACGCGGTGAACGTGTTGTTGCTGCGCACGAGCCGCAGCCAGACGGCGGGATTGGTCACGATGCTCGCGCCCTGTTGTCCAGCGTTCGCACCGATGGAGTCGCGATATATGAATTGCAGCCCCTGCCCCTGGTCATGGACGAGCGCGACGAACGGCGCATTGGTGGCGAGTGAATCACGGAACATGATTCCGGCTTTCGCATTTGCGTTAGTCGTGCCATCGCTGATGATCGCGCCACTCGTCAGCCGCGAGACGAGGCTGCCTGCGCCGGAAAAATTTGTGTAAGCAAATTGAAATTGATCCGCCGTTGTCCAGATGTCCGCGCCACTGCCGCCGAGTGTCCAGGTGCCAGCGGTATAATTCGCGTAGCCCGGACTGTTTGGGCCGCCGATGTCAGTGTTCGTCCACGGCGCAGGCAGTGATTGCGAAGTGACAAGTGCCGCGATCTGACTCGCGCTCAATTGATAATTGTAGAGCCGCACGTCATCCAACGTGCCGGGGAAAAATCCCCCGCCAGATTGAATGCCGCCGATACGCAAGCCTGTTGGGGCGGCACGCGTGCCGGTGGGTCCATTCGCGGACGCCTGCAAATTTCCGTCCACAAAAAGTTTCAGCGCGCCGGTCGTGTTGTTGCGCGTGGCGGCGACATGATGCCATTGGCCATCGTTGATCGCGGTGGATGAAGTGATCGTCGTGTCGGGATTGCCCACCCCGAACGCCACTTTGTTGCCAACGAGCGACGTGCCAAAGTCCGATGCCGCGCCGGACATCTCGCCGTCCACGAGGCCAAGTCCATTCCACCACTGGCCCGCGCCGCCCGTAGCGGTCGTTTTCACCCAATAGGCAATGGTGAAATCATTCGCGACGCTTGCCGGAATTTGCGCGTAGCTGCTCGTGCCGTCGAACTGTGCGGCCTGCGCGCCAACTTTGCCGGCAACGAATGTGACGTTGGTTTTTGCCACGACGCCATTGGCAAAGCCGCTCGTGTCGAGCGTGCTGTTCTCAAAATTGTAATTCGCCACGAGCGTGGAACCAAGGTTCGCGAGCACTTTTGCTTCGGGGGCGCTCAACGCGTAATTGTAAAGCCGCACTTCATCGAGCGAACCAGCGAGATAATTGAAACCCGTTTGCAGGCTGGCAATGCGGAGCGAAACCGGCGTCGCGCGTGTGCCCGTCGCGCCGGTGCCGGAGGCGCGCAACGCACCGTCCACGAAAAGCTGCATCGCACCGCTCGCGGAATTGCGCGTCGCAATGACGTGATGCCACTGGCCATCGTTGACCGCGTTTGAGGAGAGGATGGTCACGTCCGTGTTGCCGATGCCGAACGCGACGTTGCTGCTGACAAGCGACACGCCAAAATCATTCGTCGCGCCAGGCAGTTCGCCATCAACCAAACCTTTGCCGGCCCACCATTGGCCCGCGCCGCCGGTGGCCGTGGTGTTGAGCCAAAACGCGATGCTGAAATCATTTCCCAGCGGATTAGGAATCTCCACGAAGGAGCTGTCGCCGCCAGTGAAATTCATCGCGGACGAATCCACCTTGCCGCCCACGACGCCCGTCGTGCCGTTGAGTGTGCCGTGAAAACCATTGCCGCTGCTGTCCTGCGCGCCGTTTTCAAATTTATATTCCGCCACCAGACCGAGATTCAATCCGCTCGCCGGCGCGGCGCTGGCTTGGGTCGAGTTCGCGGATTCATTCTCCAAACTGTCGAGCGCCGTGACGACATAGTAATAGGTCGTGCCATTCACCGCCGTGTTGTCGGTGTAAAAATTTCGCTTGAGGTCGGAAACAATTTTCGCGTATCCGCTGCCCGAAGTGGTGCTGCGATAGACATTGAAGCGCGGCGCGGTGCTGACCCAACGCAGCATGACGCTGCGATCCGCCGGAGCTGCGGTCAAACCTGTTGGCGCAGTGACGGCGGCGAGCGACGCGGGAAAATACGGTTTCACAAAACGGAAACGCGTGTTGTCCGAAGGAGAACCAAAGGGCAGCGTGCTGAAACCGATTCCCGGAAATCCACCGCTACAGTTGAGGCTCACGCTGCTGTTGGGATTATCAATATAGTAATAGCCCTTGCTGTCCGGCCCATTGAACGTCCATTCCACCGTTGCGCCGGTTGTGG
>JANYDP010000081.1 GCA_025363535.1 Verrucomicrobiota bacterium
TCCACGGCCACGGCAACGTCCCCTGGCGCAAACTGGCGACGCGTCCAACCCTGTGGCTGCTGGGCGCGCAATATTTCTGCCTGAGTTACGGCTGGTATTTTTACGTCACTTGGTTGCCGACCTATCTCAAGGATGTGCGCGGCCTGGAGATAAAATCCAACGTCCTGATGAAGTGGCTGGCCGACGGGCTGGAAGGTTCGCTCAGTGCGGAAATGACCTTGAAGATTTTGTCCGCCGCACTGGCGGGAATCCCCCTGTTGTTCGGCGGTTTTGGTTCGATCATCGCCGGGATTATTTCTAGCCGCCTCATTCAGCGCACCGGCCGGGTGACGCTGGTCCGCCGCACGTTTGGTTTCATCGGACTGACCGGCGCGGCGACGTTGCTGATGGTTTCATTTTACATCAAAGACCCGCTGCTCGCGATGCTGTCCATGGGCATGGCCAGTTTTTTTAATGACACGACGCTGCCGGGAAGTTGGACCACCTGCATGGACGTGGGCGGAAAATATGCGGGCACGGTTTCCGGCAGCATGAACATGCTGGGCAACTTCGGCGGGATGGTTGCGCCGGTCGTGGTTGGCTACGTGCTGGACTTCACCGGCCACAACTGGCAGCTCGCGTTCGCCATTTCCGCCGTCATTTATTTTCTGGGCGCGCTCTGCTGGCTGTTTATTGATCCGGTCACGCCGCTGGAACAACCGGACGAAGTTTAACGCCGATGAACGCAGCGTGACCCGCAGTAAATATCCCCGCCATTTGGCGGGGATATTTACGGCACCTTGAAGTCAATGCGCTTGCCGTTCCGCGCCGATTCATGGGCGGCGTCCAGAATTTCGACGACGGTCAAGTTGATGGCCAGCGAAGACAGTCCCGTTGGGATGATTTCCTTGCGCACGACGGCAGCGAGATACGAAATCGGATCGCCATCCGATCCACTGAGCGCGGGCGGTGTGAGTTCGCTCTCCTCATTTTTGTTCACCAGCCGCACGCGGAGCAGGTTGGAGCGCGGCACCAGCACGTAACCGGTGCGGCCATATATTTCCATGTCCTTGCGGTCGAACGGCCAGTTCCAGGACGCCTGAAGAATGGCCTGCGCTTTGGGATAGGTGATCACGATGGTCGCCTCGTCCTCGACCTTCGGATAAATGTCCGGCTTGATCTGCTGCGTCATCGCCTGCACCGACACGGGCCGTTGCCCATCCATCAACCACGTCGCAAGATCCGCGCCGTAACAACCAAAGTCATTCAACGCGCCGCCGCCGTTCAGCACCGGATCCGTGAGCCATTCCAGAAAATATTTCGAGCAACCTATTTCCTGCGGGCCGCGATGCCCGTCATGCACCACGATCCGCCGCAGTTCCCCGATCTCCTTGCGGTCATGAACTATTTCGTACGCCGCACGATTGCCCGGATACCACGTCGTCTCGTAGTTGACGAAGACTTGAATGTTCCCGCGTTGGGCCGCCGCCGCAATGGCGCGCGCGTGTTCCATGTTCACTGCCAGCGGCTTTTCCATCATCACATCCACATGCTGTTCCGCGCAGCGTTCCACGACGGCGCGATGTTCAAACGTGCTGGTGAACGTGGCTACCGCCTGAACTTTGCGGTGGGCAAACAAATCGTCGAGGCTGTCGAAAAACAAATTGGAGCTGAGGTTGAAACGTCGCGAGAAAATATCCACCAACGCACGATTCGTTTCGACCACCCCGACCAGTTCGACATCACGGTGATCGCGCAGTCGTGGAAAAAATCCGCTCGCGTGATCGTGATTGAGACCGACGATGGCCAGCCGCACTGGCGGCGGGTTGCTCGCCGCGCTGACCGTCAAAGTGGCGGCTAAAAAAATCCCAAGGACCGCATGGCGAAAGGGCTTCATAAATGCAGAGTTTTTTGCGTGGCGTCATTTGACAGCAAATGAGCGCGCGAGTCAAGGTCAGCGCCCCGTTCCTAAACTTTCCTTTCGTCGCGAGTCTGCTATGTTCCCCGCCATGAGATTCTTTGTGCGCTGCAGTTTGATCCTGTGGCTTTTGCTCGCCACCATTTCCCTGCCCGCCAAAGACGTGCTCACCTGGCAGACCGACCGAGACCGCGTCACCGCCGACATCCAGGCCACCGACCTGTTCCGCGTCTTGGAAGGCGTCGCCAAAGTCACCGGCTGGAACGTCTTTGTGGAATCCAATCTCAACGCCAACGTCTCCGTGAAATTTACAGAACTATCGTCCGGCGACGCCTTGCGCCGGCTGCTCGGGGATTTGAATTATGCCTTCGTTCCGCAGACCAACGGCCACGCGCGGCTGTTTGTTTTCCGCACCGTCCGCGCCAATGCCACGCTGGTGGTCCGGCCCGGCGACCTCGCCGGTGCCCGCGAAAACCTCGCCAGAAAAATTCCCAACGAACTGGTCGTCCGCCTCAAACCCGGTGCGAACATTGACGAAATCGCACGACGATTCGGAGCTAAAGTCCTCGGCAAGATTGACGGCCTGAACGCCTACCGCCTCCAGTTTGCCGATGAAGCCGCCGCCGATGCGGCGCGGGCGCAGTTGTCGGCCAGCCCGGATGTGGCCAGCGTGGAAAATAATTTTGTCGTGGATCAACCGCCGCTGCCGCAGAAGCTCGACCTCGCGGGCGCACCCGGCCCCGTGAGTTTGAAACTGGATCCGCCCAGTTCTGAGGCTTGTCGCGTCATTGTGGGTTTGATTGACACGGCGGTGAAACCGAGCGGAGGCGTCTTTGACAAATTTTTGTTGAAATCGCTTTCCGTCGCCGGCGACGCCAATTTCGATCCCGCCGCGCCGACGCACGGCCCTTCGATGTTGCAGAACATTGTCCTAGGTGCGTCCTCGACGAGCAAGGGAAGTTCCTCCATGCAGGTTCTAAGCGTGGACGTTTACGGCCCGAACGAGACGGCCAACACGTTCAACGTGGCGGCGGGCATTGCGGCGGCGATCAACAACGGTGCCAACATCATCAACCTCAGCCTCGGCAGTCCGGGCGACAGCCAACTGCTGCACGACATAATCCAGCAGGTGAAGCAAAAAGGAATTCCAGTTTTTGCCGCCGCGGGCAACAACGCCTCGCCACAACCTTTTTATCCCGCCGCGTATCCCGAAGTCATTTCCGTCACGGCCGGCAGGAACGGGCAGCTCGCGCCGTACGCCAACTTCGCCGATTACATCAAGCTGGAGGTACCCGGTTCGGCGGTGGTTTATTTCAACAACAACGCCTACGTGGTGAACGGCACGTCCACCGCCAGCGCGCTGAGTTCCGGCCTGGCGGCGGGCGCGGCGGCGGCGAACTGCATCGGCACCGGTGCGGCGGCGAATGGGTTGCTCAATACCAGCGCGCTGCAATTCAAGCCGGGACAGTGATGGCTGATGCGGGGAATTTTTTCCGGCTCAGTTTCACGGACGTTGGAGGCGGAAGAACTGATTCGTGGTGGTGATCGGAACGGAGACAAGGTTCAAGCCATTGGTCATCACCACCGCGTTGCCGACGGTGGTCCACAGAGCGGGCGGGTTCAAACTGGCGGCGGACACGAGGCGAAAACCCGTGGGCGAATTGGTCCACGCCAGCGCGAGGTTTCCGTTTGTCACGGCGAGGTTCAACTTCACACAAAACATTTCAAACGCCAGCGCGTAGGTTTCGCTGGTGGAAACTTGCGTCGCGCTGCCGCGCTTCAACACCTGCAAATCGTAACGTCCCGGCGCAAGCTGTGGCAGGAACAAATGCTCGACGTTGTCCACCGCACTGGTGCTGCTCAACACGAGGTTGTTGTTGCCGGTGTTGTATAAAAACAAATCGAGGTTATTGATCGCGGACTGGTTGTTCTGCCGGTTCCACACCAGCGTGGCGGTGAACGTGCAGGGGTTGCTGTTGGTGAGATTAAAATAGTAATGGATGATTTTATCCTGACTCGTGGTGGTGGAAATCGCGCCGTGATTCCACCCGAGGAGCGACGGCTGGTTGCTGACGCTGGCTCCTGGGGGATGCGCGTTGCCGCTGGTGACGGTGGTGGTTTCGTTGGAGGTGTGCAAACCACCCTTGAGCTGCTTCCACGAGTTGAAAACGTTCACGATGCCCGCGCCGTAACGCGCGTCCAACGGCGTGACCGGGCCGTTGGTCCAGTCGGCGGGCTTGATCGCGCCGTTGAGCAGGAGCGCCTTGATGGTAATGGGATTGGTGGCCGTCGAGGAGGTGCCTGAACCGGCATCGTTGCGCGCGGCGGCTTGCACCAGGACGGCCGCTGCTCCAGAAACATAGGGGGTGGAAAAACTCGTCGCACCGCTGCCAGGTGACGTAATGTCCGGCTTGCTGCGTCCGTCGGCGGTTGGGCCGTAGGAGGAATTGCCGTCGGTTACGCCCACGGCGATGCAGTTGTAACTTGTGGCGGGCGGATTGGTGCTGATGGAACCGCTGTTGCCGGCGCCGTTGACAAAAAGAGTTTTGTGCGAAGCGACGTAGTTGTCGTAGTTAGTGTCCACTTGCGCCTGATATACGGCATCAAACAAAAAGCTTTGATTTACAATGGCCGCTGAAATGGCGGTGTTGGGATCAATCCGGTTATTGAAAAAATTACCAGCTTCATAATTGTCCACATGCGAGACGTTCGTGGCGACGCCAAGATAAACTGGGCCGTTCCTGCCGTAGAAATTCCCCGCGACGCTGGTGGCGTGCGAGGAACCCAGCCCCAGCGTGTTGGGATATGCGGATGACGTGGCGTTGGAACTGTTGATGTAAGTGAAAAAACTGGCGGACTGGCCCACTTGGGAAGGGATCACCTCGAAGGCATTCCTGTCTAGGTCCGATTCCGTCCCCTCAGCCTGCGCGACTCGCACGCCGCTGCCATTGAGCGTTGGATCCACCTGTTGCAGCAAGGTGACCCCAATGGTGTCGAGATTCGTTGCCCGGGCAGTCAGTGTTGACATGCACAAGCAAAGCGCTTGCAACGACTGCAAAATGATTCTTGCTGGAAATTTTCGGTTCACAATCCGGGCATCTATGACTCGTGTTACGAAGAGAGGGTGACGCATTATCGTCAGAAACTCAAACCGAATAAAGTCCGGGACGCAGCCATTTCGCCAGGGCACAAAGCGCGCTCCGCTTGACGGAAACAACCCTTCTGCAATGCTCCCGCGCAATCCCATGAAAATTTGGAACCTCGCACTCACCGGCACCGGCGCGCTCCTGCTCGGCCTAATGGTGCTGACGGACGGCTGCAAAGGTTACACCAATCGTCTAGTGCTTGATCCCGTGCCCGCCGTCGCCCGGTTGCGTGCCGGAGGCACGCTCCAGGCGGAAGTGGATTGCCTCGCCCAACCCCTCGTCACCAACCGCGAAGTGTTCAACCTTGCCGTCGGCGTGCTGACGCCCGATGGCGTAATCCATAATTTCAGTTACGGCCGCGAACCCTTGCCGCAGCCCGACACCATTTTTCAAATCGGTTCCGTGACAAAAGTTTTTGTCGCCAGCCTCGTCGCCCTGCTAGTGCAGGACGGCCAGCTCCGCTACGAGGACACCGTGCGCGACATTCTGCCACCGGACTTGAAGGTCAGCGACAGCGTGGGCCGGTTGACGATCCACCAGCTCGTCACCCACGCGTCAGGTCTGCCGCGCCAGCCCAACAACCGAAGGCAGATGCATTACTTCTGGAAGTTCGTGTTTGCGGGCCGCAATCCTTATGAATTCATCAACCGCCGTTACCTCTTCAGCTATCTGCGGCATTATCGCGTGAAACCAACGCCGGAACCCGTTTACTCCTATTCCAGTCTTGGGTTCGGACTGCTTGGGCAATTGATCGAAATGAAAACCGGCCGGCCGCTGCCCGATCTCGTCGAGGAAAAAATCTGCCGGCCTTTGAATCTCCAGGACACCCATTTCTTTCTGACCGAAGCCGAGCAAAAACGCCTGGCCACCGGACACGTCGGCGACCAGCCTAAATTTCTCCTGCGCAACCGGCCTATTGCCGGATGGGATCAGGGCGAAGTCATGCGAGCTTCCGGCGGCATGTATTCCACGGTGAACGACCTGATGACCTTCGCCAAATCCAACCTCGGTTTGCTTGGTCAGCCGCTCGACGCGCGCCTCGCCGTGACTCATGAGGCGCAGATCAAAACGCCGAGGGAAGACGTCACCATCGGCTGGGTGGTCAATCACTTCGCCACCGGAGATACGACCATCCATTACATGAACGGCGTCCTCGCCGGGTACAGCACTTATCTGGGGATGGATGTTCGTAAGCGCGTGGCGGTGGTGGTGCTGACCAGCAATTTTAATTGGACTGACAAAATTGGCCACAACCTTGTCTTGCGGCTCGGGGCGGCCACCGATGCGCCACGCTGAATTGCCTGAAACGCCCGCCCGGCTTAAGCCGACTCCAGAATCACATTCCCGTATTGCGTCGTGTCGCCCGTGCGGATCAGGCCAATGGCGTGCGGCACGCGTTTTTTGAATTCGACATGCGGCTCGAAGGCCACCTCGGCACCTTTTAACGCCGCGACAAAACGCGCGCGCGTCGCTTTGCTGTTGGCCTGGATAAATTCCTGCGCCATCCACGCCTTGCCGATGTTGAAGTTGGGACGAATCGCCGCCAGCACCTGGAGCACCGTCGGGACATCGTCCACGAGCGAAAGCTCCACGGTCTCAATCTGCGGCCAGAACGGAAAGCCACGATCGGCGATGACCAGCGTGTTGGTGTGGCGAACCCGCGCCAGCAGCGCAAGTAGGTGAGGATTGAGAATTCCAGTGTTGATCATAATGGCTTTCGTCTTGCCGATGCTGAATCAATAACGGATTGCGCGCAGGCTGAAAACCAAATTTCTCTGACAGAGCGCGGCTGTTAAGCTGCCACGGAACGTGCGTGCGCGGCCTTGCCGACGTGCGCATGTGTTCGCAACTTCGTGATGATTGGCGGCAATTGTTCGAGCAGATAATCCACTTCTTCCGCCGTGTTGTAGATGCCGAGACTCAAGCGGATGCTTCCTTGCGCCCGCGCAGCGCTGAAACCCATCGCGGTCAAAACGTGCGACGGTTCCAACGAACCCGTCGTGCAGGCCGAGCCGCTCGACGCACAGATGCCGACATGATCGAGCGCTTTCAAAATTTCGCCGGCTTCGACGCCACCGAAGGAAATGTTGCTCGTGTTTGGCAGGCGCGCGTCGCGATCACCATTGCGCACGGTGTCGGGAATGGTTTTGATAATCGCCTGCTCCATCCGGTCGCGCAAATGTCTCACGCGGGTCTGCTCGTCCTTCAAATTCGCCAGCGTCATTTCCGCCGCGCGGCCAAAGCCCACGATGTCTGCCACGCTTTCCGTGCCGCCGCGACGCCCGCGTTCCTGACCGCCACCGATGACATAAGCCTGATAGCGCGTGTGATGCTTGATGTAGAGCGCGCCAATTCCTTTTGGTGCATGCAGTTTGTGAGCGGACAGCGACAGAAAATCCACGCCGAGATCCTTCACGTCCATTTTCAATTTGCCGGGCACTTGAACCGCGTCCGTGTGAAACGGCACGCCTTTGCTCTGGCAGATGGCGGAAATTTCTTCGAGCGGGAACAGCACGCCGGTTTCGTTGTTCGCCCACATCGCGGAAACGATGGCGGTGTCGGGGCGAATGCTTTTTTCGAGCAGATGAATGTCGAGCAGACCGTCGGACTCCACCGGCAGCAAGGTGACCTCGTAATGTTGTTTGCGCAGGTAGTCGGCGAACTTGATGTTCGCCGAATGTTCGACCGCCGTGGTGATGACGTGGCGCTTGGTCGGATGAGTCGCGAGCGCGGAATGAATCGCCGCGTTGTTGCTTTCGGTGCCGCAACTGGTGAAAATAATTTCGCGAGGCTCGGCGTTGATCAACGCAGCGATTTTTTCGCGCGCGGCTTCAATGTGCTTCACGAGCTGATGCCCAAACTGGTAGGAACTGGAAGGATTGCCCCAAAATTCCGTCAGATACGGCAGCATCGCCGCGATGACTTCCGGCGCGACCCGGGTCGTGGCGTTGTTGTCGAAATAAAATAATTTCTGCTCGCTCATCATGGCTCAATTTCCGGCGGGAAACTTCCCGGCGAAAGGTGACGATAGTATTCAAACAAGTTCCTTGCGGAAAAGGTTTTTCAATCGTCACCGGATTCCCTATCTTCACCGGCTCGCAAAATCGCGATTGACTCTTTAGCAGGTTCGGCGAAAATAAACAAGTTAGGAAAGTAACTTATGATTGAGAATACGCCAGTAAAGACGGCCACGTTGTCGCACAACGAGGTTATCAAAGACGCCATCCCCACGTTGGCGGGAACCATCGCTGCGACGTTCAACGATCCGGCCAACGACCATTTCTCTGACGACGACAACCAGTTTTTGAAGTTTCACGGCTCCTATCAGCAGGACGACCGCGACCTGCGCAAGACCGGCAAAAAATACATCATGATGATTCGGGGTCGCATCCCCGGCGGCGTGATGACGGCGAAGCAATGGTGTGTGTTCGACCAGCTCGCGACGAACTACGGCAACAACACGCTCCGCATCACCACGCGCCAGAGCATCCAGTTCCACGGCGTCGTGATGAGCGGCCTGCGTCCGCTCGTCGCGAAGATCAACGAATCTTTGCTCTCCACGCTTGCGGCGTGCGGTGACGTGAACCGCAACGTCCTCGCTCCGCCCACACCTGCTTACACGAAAGCGCGCGAAGATGTTTTCCGCGATTGCCACAAAGTCGCCCTCGCGCTCGCGCCGCAGACCAAGGCTTATCACTCCATCTGGATTGACGGCGTGCAACTCGACAACGAAGCGGCGGAAAATAAAAACTTTGTTGACCCGCTCTACGGCAAAACTTATTTGCCGCGCAAATTCAAGATCGCCTTCGCCATTCCGCCGGTGAACGATCTCGACATTTTCACGAACTGCCTCGGCTTCATCGCCATCATCGAGAACGACAAGCTCGTGGGCTACAATCTCTGCGTCGGCGGCGGACTCGGTCGCAGCCACGGCAACGAGCAGACTTACCCGCGTCTCGCGGACGTCATCGGCTTCTTCACGCCGGACAAAGTTGTTGAAGTGGCGAAGGCCGTGCTGACGATCCATCGCGATTTCGGCGACCGCACCGACCGCAAGCACGCGCGCCTCAAATACGTCGTGGCCGAACGCGGCGTGAAGTTCATGCAGGATGAAGTGAACCAACGAGCTGGAATCACGCTCGCGCCCGCGAAGCCATATCAGTTCACGACGATGCAGGATTTGCTCGGCTGGCGCAAAGCCGTGGACGGCTCGTGGTTTCTCGGCCTGTTCGTCAACATGGGCCGCGTGAAAGATTTGGACAGTTGCAAAATGAAAACTGCGCTGCGTCAAGTCGCGGACAAGTTTGATAAAGTAGAATTTCGTCTGACCGCGAATCAAAACATTATTCTCGCGAACGTCAGCGAAGCCGACAAAGCAGGCATCAACGCCATTCTCGCCGCGAACGGCGTGAAGGCAGAAAACCAGACGACCGTCCTGCACGCCGCCTCGATGGCGTGTCCGTCGCTTCCCACCTGCGGCCTCGGCCTCGCAGAATCCGAACGCGCGCTGCCCCGCATGGTGGAACGCCTGCAAACTTTGTTGGCCGAAGTTGGTTTGCCCGGCGAAGAAATCATCATCCGCTCGACCGGCTGCCCGAACGGCTGCGCGCGGCCTTACATGGCGGAGATCGCGTTCGTCGGCAAAGCGCCAGGGCGCTACCAAGTCTGGCTCGGCGGTGATGTTTCCGGCACACGCTTGAACAAAATCTGGAAGGACGTGCTGAAAGAACCGGAATTGGAAACCGAATTCCGTCCCGTATTCACGCGCTTTGCAAAAGAACGCAATGCCGGCGAACGCTTCGGCGACTGGTGTCAGCGCGCTCTTCTGAATTAAAATGAGCCGACACGCCAAGTTGCTGGAGAAAATTTTGCTCGGCAACTCCGATGCGAACATTCCGTTCGACGGTTTGTGCCACTTGTTGCAACGGCTCGGCTTTCAGATGCGCGTGCGCGGCAGCCACCATATTTTCGCCTGCGACGGCGTCGAGGAAATCCTGAACTTGCAACCGCGCAGCGCGAGTGCGAGGAACTATCAG
>JANYDP010000128.1 GCA_025363535.1 Verrucomicrobiota bacterium
GCCGGCGACATGGCGAACATGGGTCTTGGCATCGTGAGCTTCACCATCCGCGACATTCGCGACACGCAGGGCTATCTCGACGCGCTCGGCAAGCCGCGCATCGCCCAGGTCAAGCGCGACGCCCAAATCGCCCAAGCCGAAGCCGACCGCGACGCGATGATCAAATCTTCGCAAGCCACGCAGGCCGGACAAGAAGCGAAGTTCGCGGCGGATTCGAAAATCGCCGAGGCGCAGCGTGATTATCAATCGAACGTCGCGGGTTATCAGGCCACGGTGAATCTCAAAAAGGCCGAGGCCGACCTCGCCTATGATTTGCAGAAATTCAAAACTGGCCAGCTCGTGAAGGCGGAAGAAGTTCAGGTGCAGATTGTCGAGAAGCAGAAGCAGATCGAGTTGCAGGAGCAGGAAATCAAACGCCGTCAGAAGGAACTCGAAGCCAACGTCCAGAAACCCGCCGACGCCGAGCGTTACAAAGTTGAGACACTCGCCAACGCCACAAAATTCCAACTCGAAACCGAAGCCAGCGGTGCGGCTTCCGCTGCGAAAGCCAAGGGTTTTGCCGCTGCGGATGTTGCCAAAGCAACAGGTCTCGCCGAAGCCGAAGCAAACAAGGCGCGCGGTCTCGCCGAAGCCGCCGTCATCGAAGCACAGGGCAAGGCGACTGCGTCCGCGATGCAGGCCAAGGCGGATTCGTTCAAGAATTACAATGAAGCGGCGGTCATCGAAATGATCGTGCGGATTCTCCCCGAAGTCGCAGGCAAGATCAGCGAACCGCTCTCTAAGATGGAGAAGATGGTCATCATCAACAGCGGCAACGGCCCCGGCGGCGGCGCGAGCAAACTCACTGGCGACGTGACGCAGATCATCAGCCAGTTGCCGCCGGTGATCGAGAGTTTAACGGGAATTAAACTTGAAAAATTATTGGAGCAAGTGCCGGCGCTGCGGAAGGCGATGGGGAAGGAAGGCGGAGACAAAAGCCAGAGCTAATTCAACCTCGTGAATGGCGAAGCAGAAACAAAAAATTGCCCAGCCTGCGCCGAAACCATCAAGGCTGCGGCCAAGGTTTGTCCATTTTGCCGCCGCCCACAGAATCGCCGTTGGTTTCTTTCTGACCACGACAGCTACTCCATCGGTGCATTGATGTTTTTCGTCGCGGCCATGTTTCTAGCGTTGTGGTTTTTTACCATGGGCAGGCAGTATTCGCCGGAGAAAAATCAGATTAAAGTATTGAGCGCGAATTTTGGCATGGAGGTAAGCGGCCATGAAACGAACCTCATCGCGTCCGGTGTTTTGACCAATACCAGCAGATTCACTTGGAGAGTGGGAAGTCTTGAAGTTCGATTTCTGGATGCCGCTGGTAAGACTGTTGATGTCAGTCATGGAGGAAGCACATATCAAGAGTTAGTGGTGCCGCCGCACAGCGACTGCGCTTTTCATGTTGCACTGTCTCCCCAGAAAAGCGTTCCCTCACATGTCAGTTCCAAAGTCATAGTTACGGAAGCGAGTGATCCAAATTTCTGGTTCGGCAATTGAATTTGAAATATGAAAAAGGTCTGTCCCTATTGCGCCGAAGAAATCATGGCCGCCGCCAAAGTTTGCCCGCGTTGCCGAAACTGGCTGGCCTTCTTTTCGTTGAGAAATCCCGTCGTTTTTTTAATTTTTTTTCCCCTTTTCTTTTCGGTTTTGACTGTCGGATTTTTGGCCTCAGTGTGGGGAATGTTGAATCCCGGTCAGGATTTTTCACCTTATCGTGACAGTATTTCCGTAGTGGAATCGCGAATGAGCTTTCAACCGGACGATTACGGAAAAGGAACCATGCTTTGCGTGGTGGTGGTGCTTACAAACAAGTGTGAGCTGGCCTGGCAAAATCCGCAGTTGGATTTGAGATTTTACAATCAGGCGGGAACTTTGATTGACGCCAATGCTTATATGGGTCGGGGAACCATTTATTCAAATGGAGAACTTGCCTTGCGAGCGAGAGTTCTTCCGTGCCATGAAATTTCAGAATATGCTTCCTGCAAAGTTTTTGTCCGTTCGGCCGCAGATTGGCGGAGAAGATTTTGAATTTTTATGCGCCTCTTCGAAGCCATCATTGACGCGAACCACCGCGACGGCGCCCACGGGGCGAAAACGTCTCAATCGGTGACAAATCGTCACCGGTTGAAAACCGGCTGCTGCCGCGTCAGCCAACTGGTAACAGATTGTTACCGGTTGAAAGCAGCGGGAAATGAGTTGGTAACAAATTGTTACCAACTGACCGGATTGGCAGCGAGTTGGTCACAAAATGTGACCAACTGAAAACTGCCGCACCCACACAAGCCATATTGACAACATGAAAAACGACCTCGCCATTTTTGAGGGTTATCAAATCCGCCGCCATTTCCATGAGGCGACGGAGACGTGGTGGTTTTCCGTGGTGGACATCATTCGGGTGCTGACGCAGCAGGCGGATTACAAGCTCGCGCAGAATTACTGGAAAGTCCTGAAACACCGGCTCAACAAAGAGGGCAGTCAGTTGGTTACAAATTGTAACCAACTGAAATTAACCGCCGCCGACGGCAAAAATTATCTCACCGACGCGGCCACCGCTGAAACCCTTTTGCGGCTGGTGCAGAGCATTCCCAGTCCCAAGGCCGAACCGATCAAGCTTTGGCTCGCGAAGGTCGGCTATGAGCGGATGCAGGAAATGGCTGATCCCGCCCGCTCGCTCGCCCGCGCCCGCGAGACGTGGCAGAAGCAGGGCCGCAGCGCCAAGTGGATCGAGCAGCGGATGACTGGGCAGGAAACGCGCAACAAACTCACGGACTATTGGGCCGGGCACGACATCAAACAGGGCGATGAATTTGCCATCCTCACCAACATCATTCATCAGGAATGGTCTGGGGTGAGCGCGCAGTCGCACAAAAATCTCAAAGCCCTGAAGACGGAAAATCTACGGGATCACATGAGCGAGGCGGAGTTGATTTTCACCGCGCTGGCCGAACTGTCCACCCGGCAGATCGCCGAGAGCGTGGCGGCGACCGGCATGGCGAAAAATAAAGTCGCGGCGAAAACCGGCGGACGCATCGCCAAGAAAGCCCGGCTGGAGTTGGAGTCAAAAACCGGACGCAAAGTCGTTACTGGCGAAAATTATCTGCCACCGTCTCAAATCACCAAGCAAATCAAATAAACTCTATGCGCCTCTTTGAAGCCATTATCGCGGAGAGTGAACAAACAATTCATCAAATGACTCCACTTATGAAATTAAAACGTAATCTGACGCAGGCATTGGGGTTAATATTATTAACGACGGGCTTTTCGTTGCAGGCGTCGCCAAACAAGACCGAGGCACAGTTGATTGAAATGATTCAATCCGGCGACTTCAAGAAGATGAACGACGGGATCGACAGGCTGTCATCATGGTATCCGAACAGCACAAACGCCATCCGGGTCCTCAAGGAGGTTTTGAGAAGCAACGACTTGATGCTTGTTTCGCAGCCTGTAATTACCAACGAGTATCGCTGGAAGAGTGGGCCGGGTGTTGCGCTCTCAATGTCGAGACCTCCACCAGCTAAAGTTCTCGTCAGGATAGCGGCTCGCGCTCTCGGAAAGTGTCACGCGAAGGTGGATGCAGACGACCTGAACATCATTTGCGGATTGCTCAAGTCCCGCGACCCGGAAACGGTGATGGATGCGTTGAAAGCGTTGCGCGGGTTGGACGCGCCTCAAGCTGTTCCGGAAATACTCCCTTTGCTGGATGATCAGGATAATCACGTTGTTCGAGATGCGTGCAAGACGCTGGCGGTTATTGGCAACAGGAGTGTGATTCTACGCATTGAACCGTTATTGAAGAGTCAACGCTCCGATATTAAATGGGATGCCCAGGCTGCAATCGAAGCATTACAAGAAAAGCGTTAAAGGGTCGCTCGGATAATGCAACTATCGTTATTGCCATGACAGTAACAGGAGTTTTTTGCGGCTTGGCTTTCGGAGCAGCTAGAGCAAACTTTTGGCAACGTCCTCTCTAACATTTATGCGCCTGTTTGAAGCCATCATAGACGCCAACCACCGCGCGATTGCGGGCGATGCGGCGGCTGGGTTGCGTCCCGCAGATTATGAGAGCGAGCTGCCGGTCATCGCGCTGACGTGCGTTGATCCCCGGCTGAACGCCCTTTTCCCCAACGTGCTTGGCCTGCCGGGCGAGCAGTTCATCTGGCTGCGCAACGCGGGCAATCTCATCACCGGCCCGCTCTCCAGCACGATGCGGTCGCTGGCGTTGGCGTGCGCGGTCAAGGGCGGGCAGGAGATCGCCGTGATTGGTCACACGGATTGCCAGGTTTGCAAGACCACGACCACGCAGTTGCTCGACCGCTTCAAGGCGTTTGGTGTCGAGCGGGCGCACTTGCCGGAAAACCTCACCGACTTTTTCGGCATGTCCGGCAGCGAGCGGCAGAACGTCATCAAGGCGTGTGGCTTCATTCGCAGCAGCCCGCTGATCGGCGCGAAGGTTCCCGTGCATGGCCTGCTGGCGGACATCGAGACGGGCAAGTTGGAATGGCTGGTGAACGGTTATCAGACGTTCGGGGCGGTCAGCGACAAGTGGAACGAGGTCGTGAAGTCCGCCGGGCAAACGGTGGACGCATTGAAGCAGCTCGGCGATTTCAACATCGGCGAAATGAAATTTCCCGAAACCAAGATCGGCGAGACGGTGACGAAGGCCGAGGATTGGTTATCGCAGAAAATCGGGCAGCTTGAAGTGAAGCCGTCGTCGTTGCCGAATCCGCCGACCATTTCGCCAGCCGCCATTTCCGCCGCCCGAAAGGTGGTCGAGATTGCCTAGAAACATTGGCCGCAACCTTCATCCCCGCCCATCCCGCCAAAGATTCCCCTGCCGCCGCCGATGCGACCGCGCATGAAGATTCCGCAGAAATAGTCCGGCCAGTGTCGGCTAGTCCCGAATCGCGCCGAGGACTTTTTCAAAACCACGCCAGCGTCCGGGCTGTTCCGGACTCAACAGCGCCGGGCGTGCGTGGCCGAGATCGAATTGCAGTAGCACGCCGATGCTGTGGGCGCCGCGACCGTTGGCGCGGATGGCGTCCACGCCGTACGCGTAGCCAAGCATGAGCTTGAGCGACGAGGATTGATAAAGCAGGCCCGCGCCGACGCCGCTGTGCCAGTTGCCTGCCTGTGCCAACCCCGGCAGGTAATCCACGCACGCCGCGGTGCCGGTGAAGTTGACGTTCCAGTGCTGCTTGGAATCCAACGGCACGTTGTAGTTCAATCCGAACAGCACGTAATTGCGCGCGCTGATTTCATTAAAATAATAGCCGGGCAGTGACAGGGGAAATTCCGACACCAACGGCAGCAATGCTCCGAGCCGGTAGCCACTGAAACGGTCGGCGTCCACGCTCGTGCCGGCGGTGAGGTTGACGAAAAAGTTCTGCTTGGATTCCGGGAACGTGTAGGCGAGCAGCGCCTGCATCCAGAACAGATGCGAGGCGGCCTTGACCGAACGGTCGCCTTGGAAACCGTAGCCGCCGCTGCCGTCGCGAAAACTGCCTTCATACCAGACGGAGAGTTCCATCGCGAGCGATGGGTACAGCGTGGGTTCCTTGCCGCCCCAGCGCACGCCGGTGCGGACGGAATAGGTGGTGCGGTCTTTCGGAAGCTGGAACGCGGCGGCGGTGGTGTCATCGCGGCTGTAGGTGGAGTAGCGCACGATGCCGCGCAGCAGGGCGTTCAACGGAATCAGTTGTCCGGGGTTGAAGCAATGATAGAGGCTGAGCGAGGTTTCACCGCCGTCGCCGGTGAAGGATTCCGGTTCCAGAAATTTTCCGCCGCGAATTTCATCATAGCTGTCCGCATAACCGCCGCCGGCCAGACCGATGCCGATGTCCGTGTCCGCGTTGAACACATGGCTGATGCCAAGTTCTGAATCGAGATAGACCGGCGCGACCGCCAGCCTCAGCGTGAGGTTGGTGCGGTAAAAATCCGGGATGTTCCGATAGTAATACATGTAGGCCGCCAACGGGGATTTCCCCTGCAACGAAGCGTTATAGCCGAGCTGGATCAACTCGCGCGCAAACGGATCTACCTGGGCAAACGCCGTGGGCGCGCCCGTCCAGGACAGGAGCAAAACCAGGCAGCCGCAGCGGATGGATCGAAACACGGGCTGTTAGGTAATTAGAATTTGCCCGCGCGGCAAGCGGTTTGATTGCGTGAGCGGGGCCGAATCTCCGGCAGCCGACGCTTGGCAGTCGGCGGGTTCGCCGCTACTTTGACCGCATGAGCAAGGCCACGAAACTTTTGCACACGCGTTACCGCGTGAACGATCTTGAACGCACGGTGAAATTCTACCGGGAGATTCTCGGTCTGGAAGAAATCCGCCGGCACAAATCGCCGCGCGGTGCGGAACTTGTTTTTCTGAAAGCCCCACAGAGCGAAGCGCTGATCGAGATCGCTTATTTTCCGGGTAGCGGCCTGGTGCAGGTGCAGGCGGATCTGACGCATCTTGCGTTCGAGGTGGACAGTCTCGAGGGATTTGAACGCCATCTCGCACGGCACGGCCTGAAATATTCCGACGGCCCGACCACCAGCGGCACGGGGACGGTCTTCGCGTTCATTGACGCGCCGGAAGGGTACGAGATTGAGCTGATTGAGAAGGCTAAGGAATGATTGGGTAATGAACATTCAACATTCAACATTCAACATTCAACATCGAAGGCGGGGTGGATGTGCGCGCTTCATCCCTTGGTCGTTGGATGTTCAATGTTCAATGTTCAATGTTTCCGGGAGCATCCGCTGAATGCAGCTCCGCGCCTGCCAGTTCAAGTTCACCTTTCCCCGCCCCGCCTTGATCATGGGCATCGTCAACGTCACGCCTGACTCGTTTTCAGACGGCGGACAATTTTTTGATGCAGACGCCGCCGTCGAACACGGCCTGAAGCTTATCGAACACGGCGCAGACATTTTGGACATCGGCGGCGAATCCACGCGGCCCCACGCCGCGCCCGTCGGCGAGGCGGAGGAATTGCGGCGCGTGCTGCCCGTGATCGAACGGCTGGCGGCGGTCGCTAAAATCCCCCTCTCGATTGACACCACCAAGCCCGGCGTTGCCCGCGCCGCGCTCCAGGCCGGAGCGAGCCTGGTCAACGATGTGGCCGCCAACCGCACGGACGACGCGATGTGGCGCAGGGTGGCCGAGGCGGGGGCCGGATACGTCTGCATGCACATGCAAGGCACGCCGCAAATCATGCAGGCTGATCCGGTCTATGACGATGTGGTGCGCGCGGTCGGAGATTTTTTTTCCGGGCGGCTGGAGCGAATGAGCGGTTGCGGTTTGAGTCGCGAGCAAATTATACTCGACGCGGGAATTGGTTTCGGCAAGACGCTGGAACACAACCTGCAACTGCTCGGCGGGATTGAACACTTTCGGGGCTTCGGCCGTCCACTGCTGGTCGGCGCGTCGCGCAAATCCTTCATCGGAAAATTGCTCGGCAGCGAAACGGCGGACCGGCTGCCCGCCTCGCTGGCCTGTGCGTGTCTAGCCGTGGCAGCCGGCGCGCAAATCATCCGCGCGCATGACGTGGTGGAAACCGTGCAGGCGATCCGCCTGACCGAAGCTTGGCTGGCCTGCAAAAAAAAATGATCTGGGAATTCGCATTGCAAAACTGGCGGCACGCACTGGAGATTTTGATCCTCGCGGTGGGGATTTATTTCGCCATGCGCTTTATCCGCGGCACGCGCGGCGCCCCCATCGTGACGGGTTTTCTGGTAGTGCTGCTGACGCTGGTGATGGTTTCCATTTTTCTCGACCTGATTGTCCTGCGCTGGATCTTGGGGGCGTTCTCCGCTTTCTTCGCCGTGGCCGTGGTGGTGATTTTCCAGCCGGAACTTCGCCGCATGTTGGCCGAGTTGGGCAACCTTCCGTTCTTCGCCACCACCAGCGAGAAACGCGAGAGCATCGAGGTCATCATTCAGACCGTAGAACGGCTGGCCGACGTGCGCATCGGTGCGCTGTTCGCCATCGAACAATCCATTCAACTCCAAGAGGCGGTCGAGTCCGGCATCGTCGTGGACTGCGAGGCGACGCCGGAAATGCTGGAGACGATTTTCTTCCCGAACAACGCGATCCATGATGGCGGCGTGATCATCAAGGGTGACCGCATCGCCTACGCCGCGTGCATTTTCCCACTGTCCCAGCGACCGGATTTGAACAAATCCCTCGGCACCCGGCATCGTGCAGCCATTGGCTTGAGCGAAGAGACGGATGCGGTCGTCGTGGTGGTTTCGGAGGAGACGGGAAAGATTTCCCACGCCTACAAAGGGCAACTGGTGCGCGGCGTTTCGCTGGAGGAACTGCGCGCCTTTCTTTCCTCAATCCTGCTGCGCACCGCCAAGTCGCGTGGCCCACTGGACGCCCTCCGGTCGGGAATTCGAAAACACCTGCAACCCGCCCCGGCGGTGGCCAAACCTGATTCAACCCCCGCCGGCAAATGATCCAGCTCGCCCGCAATCTCCTGTTCCGCGATTTCTGGCTGAAAATATTCTCGCTGGTGCTCGCAACCTTGATTTGGCTGACCGTCTGGCTCTTCTTCATCCGCCAGGATGTTTCGCCCTCGCGCGTGTTGAGCACCGGCCGCGTCGAGGAGCGGACGTTTTACAACCTCCCGGTTCTCGTCATGTCGGCGGCGGCGGACGTGCGGGATTTTAAGGTCAGTCCCGGCGAAGTGACGATCAAAGTCCGGGGCGAACCTGGAAAATTGCAGGCGCTGGAAACCAAAATGCATGACGACCCGCAGGCCCGCGACATCCGGGCGCTGGTGGATCTGACCGGCATTGAACCCGCCCGGGGCACGCGCAAAAAAATCGTCGTCACCACGCCGCCGGACATCACCTTCGAGCAAGCCGAGCCGGACGAAGTGGAGATCATCGAGCCGGCGAAGCGGTAGGCCGCTTTCTTCCGCTGGCACAGCGCCAGCAACCACTTTTCCGATTTAACAATCAAACGATTCAACCGATAACCAACCCATGGCTTTAACAAAAAAAATCTTCGGCACCGACGGCGTGCGCGGTACCGCGAACGTCGAACCCGTCACCGCTGAGACCGCCCTCAAGCTCGGCCGCGCTGCCGCGCACGTTTTCAAAAACCTCGAAACCCAGTCGCGCGGTCGCGGCCGCCACAAGATTGTCATCGGCAAGGACACCCGGCTCTCCGGCTACATGCTCGAGAGCGCGATCTCGTCCGGCATTCTCTCGATGGGTGTGGATGTCTTGTTCATTGGGCCGCTGCCCACGCCCGGCGTTGCTTATGTCACGCGGAGTTTGCGCGCCGATGCCGGCATCGTCATCACCGCGTCGCACAATCCGTACGCTGACAACGGCATTAAATTTTTCCGCGCGGATGGTTACAAGCTCGACGACACGATTGAAAACCAGATCGAAGACCTGGTGTTCAGCGGCGAGATTGAAAACATCCGTCCCACCGCCGGCGAGATCGGCAAGGCCATGCGCATTGAGGACGCGCTCGGCCGGTACATCGAATACGCCAAGGCTTCGTTCCCGCGGAAGCTGACGCTCGAAGGCATGCGTATTGTCGTGGACTGCGCGAACGGCGCGGCCTACAAATCCACGCCGTGCGTCCTGACCGAACTTGGCGCGGACGTCATTGTCTATGGCAATCATCCCGACGGCACGAACATCAACAAGGACTGCGGCTCCATGCATCCCGAAGCGCTGTGCCGCAAGGTTGTCGAACACCAGGCGCACCTTGGCATCGCGCACGACGGCGACGCCGACCGCGTGTTGCTGTGCGATGAAACCGGCACGCTGATTGACGGCGACGACATCATGGCCATCGCCGCGCTGGATTTGCTGCGCGAGCCGGGCCATCACGAAAACATGTTCCGGCATCCGCACGCCACCGGCGGGTTGTCTGGGAAGACGCTCGTCACCACCGTGATGAGCAACGCCGGTCTCGAAGCGGCGATCCTTGCCGCCGGCGGCAAAGTGGTCCGCACGAACGTCGGCGACAAAAATGTGATTGATGAAATGCTCCGCAACGATTTGAACTTCGGCGGCGAGCAGAGCGGGCATTTGATTTTCCGCGACTACAGCACCACCGGCGACGGCCTCGTGGCCGCACTGCAGATCCTCCGCATCATGAAGTCCAAGGACACGCCGCTTTCCAAGCTGGCGAAATGCTGGACGCGCTTCCCGCAACTGGTGACCAACGTCCGCGTCCGCGAGAAAAAACCGTTCGAGCAGCTTGACGGCGTGATGAAACTGGTGGACGAGGCGGAACTGGAATTAAAGGCCCAGGGCGGACGCCTGCTGCTGCGTTACTCCGGCACCGAGCCAAAAGCGCGGCTGCTGCTCGAAGGGCGCGACGCAAAAACTTTGGAGGCGTGGTCGGGAAAAATCATCATCGCGATCCAAAAGCAGATCGGGGAGAAATAACGCAGGCAAAACGAAGCGCCGAGATCAGCGATACGTTGCGGATTCACGGAGTCTTTGAATGGCGGCTTTGGCGTTAGGATCACCGCTGGCGGCGGCATTCGCGAGCGCGGACTGCAATTGGATCATGCGGTTGCGTGACTGGAGTGATTGTTGTTCTGACAGCCGCTGCCGCTGCGCCGCGAGCATCGCCTCGACGGCTTTCTGATATTCCCGGGCCTTCAATGCGGCATCAGCTTCCGCGAAAATCCGTTGCGCATCGGTGACGGCATTGGCCGCCGGCGCCGCCGCCGTTGCGGGTGCGGCCACGGACGTATCAGCGGCGGGCGTGACCACGGCAGTCGCCGGCGGGGTTTCTTTTTTCGAGCAGCCGATTACTGTCGCAGTGGTAAGCAGGGTAAGAAGGGTGGATTTGAACCAGTGCTTTGAATTCATAAATATCTTTTAGTCAGTGTCAGGGAGTGCCCGGGAGGCTCAGGCCAAGCGTGGCGGGATTGCACCACAACTGGTTCGGGACGGATGCGGCCAGCATGGCGGAGCCATGAGGGCTTTGGTTGAAGGGGCCAGCGTACTTCTGGGTGTAGTATTCGCCCACGGCAATTCTTTGCGTGCTGCCGGAGATCAAGCCCACCGTGGCTCCCTTCCCATGTCGGCCGGAGATGCCTTCATCAGGAAAGCTGGAACAGTCGTTGAAAAAGAACGGCACTTTTTCGTCAGCCTCCCAGAGCAAAAAATCCAAGGGTTTGAACTGCGTGACTTTGAAAGTTTTCGGCGCGATGCCCCGGCGGTTGTAACCGGCACCGGGCGGGCCGTAGCCAACTGAGGCACCGTTCATGACATAGCTGGTGAAGTAAATGTTGCGCAGCAGAAAGTTTCCGTCGGGTTTATCCGCCGGACACACCAGGGATTTTTCGTTTTTAAGGTAGGGAAAAAGCTGGCCTTTCCGAGCGTAAACCAGTTGCGCGTCAATGGCGGCTTGCAACGTAGATAGCGTGGCTCCGCTTAAGGGCGTGATATTCGTCGCGTGCGCCCAGCAATCATCTGTGGTGCCCCAGCCGCAGCCTGGGAGATACTCCCGGTTGTCGCCGGTATACATGTTGGCGGTCAGCAAAATCTGCTTGTTGTTGTTAAGGTCAAGGGTTTGTTGCGCGCGGTTCTTCGCGTTGTTCAACGCCGGCAGCAGCATCGCCGCGAGAATGGCGATGATGGCGATCACGACGAGCAATTCAATGAGGGTGAATGCCGCACGGCACGGCACGTTCCGATTCAACTGGGCGGGTTTCATGTTTCAACGCTACCTAAATTGTCCGGCCAAGTCACGTCGGAAATTTGGAAGCTGAACCACAAAGCAACGAAGTAACCAAGCGGCAAGATTTTTCTTCGTGGCTTGGTTTATTTGTGGTTCAAACGGTTCAACCTGCGGAGAGGATGTTCGCCGTTACCGCGCCAGCAGCATTTCGATGTACGGCAAATCTTCCGGCCGTGTCACCTTGGGGTTCGGCTCCGTGCTGGCGACCAATCGCACCCGCTGGCCGATCAATTCGCACGCCGCTGTGTCGTCGGTGACGAGCAAACCCCGGTTGCGTACTTCGATCAACGCGCGGCGGATGACTTCCAGTTTGAACGTCTGCGGCGTCTGCACGGCCCACAACTTGGAACGATCCGGCGTGCGCTCGACCCATTGGCCGTCGGCGGATTCCTTGATCGTGTCCGTCACCGGCTGCGCGGCGACCGCCGCTCCGTTGGCCTGGGCCGCTGCGATGGTGGCGGCGATGAGTGCTTCACTCGTGCAAGGCCGGGCCGCGTCTTGAATCACGGCCACCTCCGTGCCGGGCGTCACCACCGCGAGTCCGTTCCAAACCGAGTCCTGTCGTTCTTTGCCGCCGGCGACCAATCGGAATTTTTTTTGCAGCCCGTATTGCCTGGCCAAATCTTCAAACGCGGACTGCATCCCCTCGCGGACGACCAGGACGATTTCATCAATGCACGGGGCGGTGTCAAACCGTTGCCAGGTGTGGACGACGACGGGCCGGCCGGAGAGTTCGAGAAACAGCTTGTCCACGTTGGCGCCCATGCGGGTGCCCTTGCCGGCGGCGACGATGATGGCCGAATTCATGGCGGCGAGCTTAAAGTCCCCAGTGCCCGGCCCAAAGTTAAAACTGCGAAGGAGAAAGTTCCAAGTTCTGAGTTCCCAATGGGGAACCCTCCGCATTGGGGCTTGATGCTGGTTTGGAATTTGGAGTTTCCCCCCGCCTAAAGTTTTCCCTTTTGACTTCGCCAACGCTTTAAGCCAATTTCCGGCGCTTGCGTCAGGGCGGCCTGGTCTGGTAAGTCAGCCTTTGACACCAGTAATTATCGCATGGGAAAAGCACTGATCATCGCGGAGAAGCCGTCCGTCGCCAGCGACATCGCCAAGGCGCTCGGCAAGTTTGAGAAGCACGACGACCATTTCGAGAACGACCAGTTTCTCGTCTCGTCGGCGGTCGGCCACCTGCTGACCATCTGCGTGCCGGAGCAGTTTGAGGTCAAACGCGGCAAGTGGACCTTCGCCCATCTGCCCACCATTCCGCCGCATTTCGACCTGCTGCCCATCGAGAAAAGCGAGCCGCGTCTCAAGGCCCTGCTCAAGCTCATCAAACGCAAGGATGTCACCAGCCTCATCAATGCGTGCGACGCCGGGCGCGAGGGCGAATTGATTTTCCGCTACATCATCCAATACGCCAAGACCGACAAGCCCATCCAACGGCTCTGGCTGCAATCCATGACCGCCGCCTCCATCCGCGACGGCTTTGCGAAGCTCCGCACCGATGCTGAGATGATTCCGCTGGCAGACGCGGCGACCTGCCGCAGCGAATCCGACTGGCTCGTCGGCATCAACGGCACTCGGGCGATGACGGCGTTCAACTCCAAGTCGGGCGGTTTCCATCTCACGACGGTGGGCCGCGTGCAGACGCCGACGCTGGCGATTCTGGTGGAGCGCGAGGAGAAGATTAAGAAGTTCAAACCGCGCGGTTATTCTGAGGTGCATGGAACTTTTGCCGCGCAAGCTGGCGAATATGCGGGCCGTTGGTTCGATGAAAAATTTAAGAAGGAAGAAAGCGAACTTGATCGCGCAAAACGATTGCTCGCGGGCTTACAATTGAATTTGCCGGATGTTCAAGAACGGCTTGAGGCGGAGCACGGTTCGCTTTGGGAAGAACACCGTCAAGCCATTCGGATTTGGTATCGTGAAATTGCTGATGCGATTCAGCAAAAATGCCAGGGTAAAATTGGCGTAGTTGAATTGGATGAGAAAAGGCCGTCCAGTTCCGCTCCGCCACAGCTTTACGATTTGACGAGTTTGCAGCGGGAGGCAAACGGGCGGTTTGGCTTCAGCGCCAAGAACACGCTGGCCGTGGCACAGTCGCTGTATGAACGGCACAAGGTGCTGACGTATCCGAGAACGGACGCGCGAGCGTTGCCGGAGGATTATCTGGAGACGGTCAAGCAAACGCTCGGCATGTTAGGCGGTACGCCCTACGCCAACTTCGCCAATGACATTTTGAAAAACGGCTGGGTGCGTCCGAACAAGCGCATCTTCAACAACGCGAAAATCTCGGATCACTTTGCGATCATCCCCACGCTCGTGCCGGCGAAAGGTCTGAGCGAGCCAGAGCAGAAACTTTACGACCTCGTCACAAAAAGATTTCTCGCAGTTTTTTATCCTGCCGCCGAATTTTTGATAACTACACGCATCACGCGTGTTGAGGGCGAACCTTTCAAGAGTGAAGGTAAAATAATGGTTAAGCCCGGTTGGATGGAAGTCTATGGAAAAGAAGTTCAGTCCGAAGACGCGCCAATCCTCGTAGCTGTTCAACCGAATGAAAAAGTAAAAGCTACGAAGATCGAGGTCGAGGCGAACGTCACCAAACCCCCGGCCCGCTACTCGGAAGCCACTCTGCTCGGCGCGATGGAAAGCGCGGGCAAGCTCGTCGAGGACGATGAACTGCGCGAGGCAATGAGCGAGAAAGGACTTGGCACACCCGCGACGCGCGCCACGATCATCGAAGGTTTGATCTGGGAAAAATACGTCCACCGCAACGGCCGCGAGCTGCAGCCCACGCCAAAGGCTTTCTCTATCATCACACTCCTGCGCGGGCTGGACATTCCGCAGCTTTGCTCGCCGGAGCTGACGGGCGAATGGGAGTTCAAGCTGAACCAGATGTCGCGCGGCAAGCTCAGCCGCGAGGTGTTCATGAAAGAAATCTCGGACGCGACGCGCGACATGGTGGCGAAAGCCAAGAGCTATGAGAGCGACACCGTCCCCGGTGATTTTGGCAAGCTCAACGTCCCGTGTCCGAAGTGCGGCGGTGAGATTCACGAGAACTACAAGAAGTTCCAGTGCCAGAAGTGTGACTTCGCGCTCTGGAAAATCGTGGCTGGCCGGCAGTTTGAAATGGCGGAGATTGAGGAACTGCTCACCAAGGGCACGGTCGGGCCGTTGCAGGGTTTTCGCAGCAAGCAGGGCTTTCCGTTCGCCGCCGTCATCAAGATGGGCGCGGAGTTCAAGCCGGAGTTTGATTTCGGCAACGACCAGACCAAGGACGGCGAGGCGGCGGCGGCGATTGATTTCACCGGCAAGGAGCCGCTCGGCAAATGTCCGGCATGCGGCGCGCGCGTGTTTGACGCGGGCATGAATTATCTTTGCGAGAAGGCGACCGGCCCGGCCCGGACGTGCAAGTTCAAGACCGGCAAAATCATTTTGCAGCAGACCATCGAGCCGGCGCAGGTGGCCAAGATGCTGGAGACGGGCAAGACGGACTTGCTGACCAAGTTCATTTCCAAGAAAAACAATCGCGCGTTCAAGGCCTACCTGATCATCAAGGATGGGACCACGGCGTTTGAGTTTCCGCCGCGTGAACCCAAGGCCGGCAAGGCGGGAGCCGCCGGCAAGACGCCACGCGAACCAGAACCTAAGATTGATTTCACCGGTCTGACACCGCTCGACGGCAAATGCCCCAAGTGCGGCGGCAAGGTGTTTGAAGGCCCGGACAAGTTCCTGTGCGAGAAGTCGCAGCTCGACGCTAAACCATGCAAGTTCAACATCGGCAAGGTCATTTTGGAGCAGCCCATCGAGCGTGAGCAGGTGCAGAAACTTTTGGTGGGCGAGAAGACCGATCTCCTGAGTAAGTTCGTTTCGACCAAGACCGGCAAGCCCTTTGCCGCGCATCTCGTAATGGATCAGAAGGGCAAGGTCACCTTCGATTTCCCGCCGCGTGACGGGGATGTGTGACCTGAATGCTTGATCGGGGTTTGATTTTCCACCGGCAAGGCAGCGATGAAATCCAGACTCATCAAAAAAATTCTTCGGCTGGCTGGATTGTTAATCCTTCTGTTCGGCCTGCTGCTGGCGCACCCGATTTTTCATATCGTCCGGACTATCTGGAATGATCGGGATGAAATCGTTGCCATCCCGCCGGGAAAGGTCAATGACGCCAGTCGGCTCAATGAAACTGTGGTGCAAGAGACATGGAAAATTCCCGGCGATGCAAAGTCTGCCGAAGCGCAACTGTCCGAACTTCTCCACCGCGCTCGAACCAATCATTTGAAGGTTTCCATCGCGGGGGCGCGGCACAGCATGGGCGCACACACGATTGCCCGGGACGGTATCGTGATTGACATGCTGCCGTTTAATCGCATGGAGGTGGATGCGGCGGGAAAAATTTTGCATGTTCAGGCTGGCGCACGCTGGTGCGAAGTGATTCCGTTTCTTAACGCGCGCGGCCTGTCCGTCGAAATCATGCAGTCGAACGATGATTTTTCCATCGGCGGATCCATCAGCGTGAATTGCCACGGATGGCAGTTCAACCGTCCACCCATAGCTTCGTCAGTGGAAGCGTTCCGCCTCATGCGGGCAGATGGAAGCGTCGTGAAATGCAGTCGGATGGAAAATCTCGAACTGTTTTCGCTGGTGCTGGGAGGCTACGGATTGTTCGGCATCATTCTGGAGGTGGATTTGAGGGTCGTGCCCAACCAAAAATACAAGATTGAGCGCGTACCGGTTTCAGCGGCGGATTTTGTCCGTCAGTTTAATGAAAGAACAACCAACATTGCGGATGTCGGCATGGTGTATGGGCGGCTGCATGTATCCGCAAAGAATTTTTTGGAGGATGGCATCATCAACATCCTTCATGTCTTGCCGGCCACGAATTTGGTCATATCAAAACTTGGCCCGCCCAAGCTTGCGGGATTGAAACGCGCAATCTTTCGCGGCAGTGCGGGCAGCGAATATGGCAAGGGACTGCGGTGGACCATGGAAAGGGATTTTGAAAGCTGGCTTTCGGGCGACGAATGTGAGCGCAACGATTTGCTTTTTGAGCCGGTGTCGCTTTTTCAAAACCGGTCCACCAACAGCACGGATATTTTAATGGAATGTTTCGTGCCGCCCCCGCAGTTCGAGACATTTTTGGCGGAGCTGCGGAAGATTGTGCCCCGACACCATGCTGACCTTTTGAACATCACTGTGAGACACGTCAAGCGTGACGAGGATGCTTTCCTGCGCTATGCCGATCAGGAAATGCTGGCTTTGGTAATGTTGTTCAATCAAAAGAAGGACGTAGCGGGTGAAGAAACGATGAAAGCCACCGCAAAGGAGATCATCGCGGCCGCGTTGGCGCATGACGGCAGGTATTATTTGCCGTATCGCGCGCACGCCACCCCGGAACAATTCGCCAAAGCCTATCCCCAGGCCCATGAATTTTTTGAATTGAAACGGAAATACGACCCCGACGAATTATTTCAAAATGGATTTTACCAGAATTACGGCAAATAATCCGTGTGGCGGATTCTCGGAGAATGCACTGGAATTTTTCCGGGGTTGGTGCATCTCTAAAGCGAACAATGCTGGCGACACCTGAACTCATGCACGAAGCGGCCCCGTTTTCCCGGTTGGAGCAACTGCTGCCGCGCTGGCGCGAAATTCCGCTGTATCACAACCTCTCGGCCAAACTGGAGTTATCCGAACTGCCGATCATCACCAAGCACGATCTGGCGCGGGATTTTCCGCACAACTTTCTGCGCACCGGACAAAATCTGGAAGCGCTGCTCGCGGCCAAGTCGGTGGAATTGGAACACACCTCCGGCAGTTCCGACGAGCGCACGCCGGTGCTGTTCGGTCGCGGTTGGTGGAATGAGCAGGAGGCGCGCGTGCTGCGGCTGAATCTCTTCGTCGCCCAAGTGCTGGACGCGCATCCCGACGCCCGACGCGCCACGCTCACGCCGCCGGTCTGCAATGGGCTGGTCTGTTTTTCCAACTGGCATTCGCAATCCGCCCGCACCGTGGAGAACACTTTGTTTGTGAATCTGGCGCGGATTCCCTTTGTCCTGGGCGAAAAAGAATTTGCCCGCATGGCGGCGGAGATTTCCGAATGGTCGCCGCAGTTTCTGGATCTCGATCCGGTGCATGGCGCGTGGTTTGCGCTTTACTGCGAACGCAGCGGCCTCCGGTTTCCGTCGGTGCGCTTCATTCTTTGCAGCTACGAATTTGTCAGCGTGGTGCATCGGCGGATCATCGAGCGCGTGTTTGGCGTGCCGGTTTTCAATCTCTACGGTTCGACGGAAGCCGGCCATCTGCTCATGCAAAACGAACGCGGCGAAATGGAACCTTGCCCCGAAAACGCCCACTACGAAATCCTCGCCCCGGACGAGCGCGGCGTCGGCGATCTGGTGGTGACGACGTGGACGAACGAGTTCATGCCGCTGCTGCGCTACCGCACCGGCGATCTGGCGCAACGCTGCGGTTCGCCGGACGCGCCGCATTATCTGATTCACGGACGCGCGCGCGACGGCTGGCTGCGCGGCGATGGCCGGCGCGTAACGACGCTGGAGGTGGATCAATGTTTCCAAGGGGTTTCTGGCATCGCTCACTATCAGCTGCGTCAGACCGCGCCGGACGCGGGGCAGTTGCAATGCGTGCCCGACAGCGTTTCGCCGGGCGCGGAAGATTTGGAACGACTGGCGGATCGCCTGCAACAGTTGTTGCAACTTTCGCATCTGCTCATCGCCGAACTGGTGGAAAAACTCCCGCCGCTCGCGTCGGGAAAATTCCGCCTGACCCAGGGGCTTTGAGCGCCGCCGACATGCGATTGCATTTCAAAACCCTTGGGCGAGGTCAGCCACTCGTCATTCTGCACGGCTTGTTTGGTTCGCTGGAAAACTGGCTGGGCGTTGCGCCGAAACTCGGGGAGCATTTTCAAGTCGTCCTCGTGGACTTGCGGAATCATGGCCAGTCGCCGCACCGCGCAGAGATGAATTATCCGCTGATGGCGGAGGACGTGGCGGGGTTTTTTGAGGAACAGGGTTTGGTGGACGCGTCGGTCGTGGGCCATTCGATGGGCGGCAAGGTGGCGATGCAGCTCGCGCTGTCACATCCGGCGCAGGTAAAGAAGCTCGTCGTCGTGGACATGGCGCCGCGTCAATACCCGCCGTCGCACGCCGCGATCATCGCCGCATTGCTGGCGGTGGATTTGGGTTCGTTTCAAGCGCGGCATCAGATTGAGGAAGCGCTGGCCCCGGCGATTCCCAACCTGGTGGTGCGCCGGTTTCTTTTGAAAAACCTCGGTCGCTATGAGGCTGGGAATCTGTTATGGAAAATCAATCTCCGGGGCATTGCGGAAAATTATCCGCAGTTGGGTGAAGCGTTGTCGGCGGCCGGGGTTTTTGAAAAGCCGGCCTTGTTCCTGCGCGGCGGGAAATCGAATTTCGTCACCGCTGCCGATGAGCCGATGATCCGGCGGTGGTTTCCACAGGCGGAAATGCAGGTGATCGAAGCAGCGGCGCACTGGGTTCACGCGGACCGGCCGGAGGAATTTGCCGCGCGGGTGCTGAACTTTTTGCGGGTACTGTGATCCCCTGGGGATTGCAGGGAACTTCAGAGTGAGGCGGATTTTTTAACCACGAAGCACACAAAACACACGAAAGTTGAGGCGGACTATTGCAGGCATGATTTGTTTGTGGGCGGGGGACGGCGAGGTGGCGGCGGGGAAATTTACTGGACGGGCCTTCATTTTTATTTCGAGTAGTTCGTGTATTTCGTGGTTCAAAAAAAATTGCGGTTAAACTCCCGCGCAGATGGCAGCCGAACCGGACAATTCAAAAGCGCGCGAACTGCCGGTTTCGATCTTCATTTGTCTCGCCAGCCGCCGGTGATTTTATTACCGTCAAATGCAATGCAAATCGGGCACATTTTTATCAGGATCACCTTCATCGCAGCGATTGCAACCACCGCGCCAAGCGTCCGGGCACAGACAGCAGTGGTGTTCACCAATACTTTTGACGGCGTGTTGCCAGCCGAAATCCAGCCCGGCACGGCGTTTCTGACGGGCGTTCAAGGATACGCTGGGCTGGGTCACCCGGGAAACCAGTTCGCCAGCCAGTTTCTTCGCAGCGCCACCGCCAACGTGGTGACGTTGACGCTTACGAATCTGCCGCCGCATCGAATGATCAATCTTTCCTTGCTGTTTGCGGCCATTGATTCACTGGACGGCACCGGCACGTATCCCAGTGGTGATTACTTGTCCGTCACTCTGGACTCCAGTTTGATTTTTCGCGAATCGTTTGCCAATGCCTCGCCGAGCCAGTTCCAAAGCTATGTCGCGCCACCCGGTGGAGAGTTGGCCCGGCATGTGGATCTTGGTTTCAGCGGGCCGGGAAGTTATTACACCGACAGCGCGTATGATTTTGGGGCGGACTCCCGTTTTCAAGGTTTGGCGCACACTGGTTCGACCGCCGTACTCACATTTCAGATCGAGGGTGTTGGGGTTCAGGACATCAATGATGAATCGTGGGCCATGGATAATCTGGGTGTCAGTGTCAGCGGCCACCCGGCACCCGTCATCACGGAAATCAAGCGGATCAGCACCAACGTGATGATCTCCTGGTCGGCGGTGTCCAACGTCACCTACCGCTTACAATCGAAAACCAACCTGCCGGATGCGAGTTGGAATGACCTCGCGCCGACCGTCACGGCCATCAGTTCCAATGCCTCCTTCGCCGAACCGCTGCGGCCGGGGCAGCGTTTTTATCGCGTCATGGTGGTTCCCTGAGACCGCAATCGTATTTCTCAATTTTCCGCTTCGCATCGTTGCCGCTTTGCAGGAGGATGAGCCGGTGATGCCGAAATCCGATTCAGCGGTGGTGGATGCCTCAGACCAATGGGTAGTCAAATTCCTGATCCACCTCGCCACGGATCGCGGCGCGTCCATTTACACGCAGCGGAATTATCGCCAGGCGCTCGCGGATTTCTCGCTGTGGCATGCGCAGGAACGCCGGTGTCCGCCGGTCTGGGACAAACTGCTACGTGACGACTTCCGCGCGTTCGTGCGCTTTCTGGGCCGGCAAAATCTGGGTCGCGCGGCCACGCAGTTGCGGTTCTCGGCGCTGCGGACATTTTACAAATTTCTCATCCGCCACGGTGCGGTGGCGAGTTCGCCGATCAAAAATATTTCTTTGCCCAAGCTGCCCAAGCGGCTGCCGAAGTTTCTCACGTCCGACCAGATGACCGCGTTGCTGGCCGCGCCGCTCCAACCGCTCACGGAGAAAAAAGCGAAGGGCAGGGGGCGGCCGGTCTCGACCAGCCTGTGCTATCGCGACGCGGCAATTCTGGAAACGATCTACTCCTGTGGTTTGCGCGTGAGTGAACTCAGCGGCCTGCGGGTGGAGGACATTGATCCGGGCGAACAACTCGTGCGGGTGCGTGGCAAGGGGAAGAAGGAACGCCTCTCGCCCATCGGCGCGCAGGCACTGGCGGCGATTGAAAATTACTGGCGCACATTGCCGCGCCGGCCGGATCGAAAGGAGCCGGTTTTTCTGGCGCACACGCAGGCGATTTCGCCGGTCGGCATTGAGGACATTTCACGACGGCTAAAAAAGTATCTGGTCGTCGCGGGACTTGATCCTAGCCTGACGCCGCACAAGCTGCGGCACAGTTATGCCACGCACCTGCTGGATGCCGGGGCGGATTTGCGGAGCGTGCAGGAGCTACTGGGCCACGCGCACCTGGTGACGACACAGGTGTACACGCACCTGACGACCGAGCGGTTGAAGAAAGCCTACGACTCCGCGCATCCGCGGGCGTAGTTAAAATCTGGCCGGGGTTCGCTTCCGTTGGGCCAGTCGCCAGCTTTCCTGATAACCAACGGCGCGGGCGAACTGGATGGCTTCAGCGAAGTTCATTCCCACTTCACCGGGCGCATGGGCGTCCGAGCCGAACGTGATGGGAACGCCTTTTTGAAACGCGAGTTGGAGAATTTCGCGGCTGGGGTAAATCTCTTTGCAATCCTTGCGCAGCCCGGCGGTGTTGAGTTCGATGGCGCAAGCGTGCTGCTTCGCGGCGGTGAGGAATTTCTCGTGGAGCGGTGTGCAATCGCGCGTCGGGCGATGGCC
>JANYDP010000194.1 GCA_025363535.1 Verrucomicrobiota bacterium
CGCGCCTGCGTGATGCCGCCGACGCGGTTCGTGTCGAACTGGATGTAATCCACCGCGCGTGCCTCGATGAGTTCGCGAAAACCGTAGAGCGTGAATTCGTGTTCGCCGCTCGCGATGGGAATACGCCCGATTTTTTTCAACTCTGCCAATCCGTGAATGTCGTCTGGAATCACGGCTTCTTCGAGCCAGCGCAGATTGTATTTTTCCAGCAACGGAATCATGCGCTTGGCGTAATCCAGATTCCAGCCCATGTAAGCGTCGGCCATGATGTCCACGCCATCGCCGACGGTCTCGCGCACGGTGCGGACGAGCGCGACGTTCTTCTGCATGCCTTCCGCGCCATCGGTTGGTCCCCAGCCGAAACGCATTTTTATCGCGGTGTAACCTTCGTCCTTGTAACGCTTAGATTCACGCGCGAGTTCGTCCAGCGGCGTCGAGTAAAGCCGGCTCGCATAGACGGGAATCTTCGGCTTCGTGCGTCCTCCGAGCAGACGATAGACGGGCTGCTTTGCGGACTTGCCGAGCAAATCCCACAGTGCGATGTCCACCGCGCTGATCGCGACCATCGCGATGCCTTTGCGGCCAAACGCCATCGTCTTGCGATACATGTGCTGCCAAAGAAATTCCGTATCCCACGGATCCTGGCCGATGAGCAGCGGCTTGAGATAGAGGTCAATGACCTGCTTGGTTACGAGCGGCGAGAGCGCGGCGTTGCCGATGCCAACAAGCCCGTTGTCGGTGAAAATTTCCACGAGCAGCCAGCCGTGAAAGGTGAACGTGCCCATCGTCTGCTTCGTGAGCATCGGCGAGATGGCGTCCATCGGGTTGGTGCAAAAATGCGGGGGCAGGGGAACGGTCTTGCCGGTCCATTGAATGGCGCGGGTGCGGATTTCGGTGATTTTCATTTTAGTATTTTGGTAAATCGAGTTTCGCTTAATCGCTTAACGGAAGATTTCACCCCTCGTTGCATCGCCGGGAGCGTCGAGCAGTTGAATCTGGTTGATGACTTTGAAATGCGTCTGGTCGGCGAACTCCCAGACGATTTTTTTATCGCGTGTGATTTCAAAAAAGTGCGGCTGCCCGCCCAGATGTCCGTGCCCGAGGTAATTGCAGAAAATCGTGTTGCCATTTGGCAGGCGCTGGCAGCCGGCCATGAGCCGGAGCGGATTGCCGGGCAGATCGTTTTCGTTCAATTCCCAGACGACCTTTTCGTCCGCGTCGAGTTCCACCACCTTGTGGCCGTCGCCGCAGGCGATGAGCAGGTGACCGTCGGGCAGCGGCACAGCTTCATGCACGTCGCCCGGCACTTTAATTCGGCGCAGGGATTTGCCGTCGCCGTCAAGCTCCTCGACGATATGCTCGCCTTTGCGGCAGACGAGGTAGTGGCCGTCCTTCGTTTTGCGGACACCGCGAAACTGGTCGTGCAATTTCACCGTTGGCGGCGGCGGTGTGAGCTTGATTTCCTTGGCAATTTTCCCAGCACGATCAACCTCAATGAGGCGGCAGGGTCCGCACTCGACGAGTAACACGCGGCCATCGGGCAAAGGCTGGCAGGCGTGGACTTGTGTGTTCGTGCCGGCTTTGTATTCCCAGACCGTCTTTTTGTCCGGCGTCAATTCCAACGCGCCGTGTTCGTGACAGAAAAGATAATTCCCGTTCGGCAGCCGCCAGCAATCCTGGGGGTGTGTGCAGGCGTATTCCCATTCGATCTTTCCGTCGACGGAAACCACGCAGACTTTGCCCGCGTAGGAGTCAGTGCAGAGAAACGGATGTTGCGCGCAAACCGGCAGTGCCGCGAAGAGCAGGACATAATAGAGCCGGTGAATGATTTTTATTTTCATGGGATGATTATTTAGTGGTTGAAATTGCGAGCGGTTGAATTTTTGGAATGACCAGGCAAATCAAAATGAATGCGGCGAGGTGCATCGAGCCGGAGATTACGAGCGCGGGCGTGTAGCTGTAACCGTGGTCGCGCAGCCAGCCGACGACCTGGCCGAGCAGCACGCCGCCCATCGCGCCGCCAAAGCCGACGAGGCCGGCGAGCGTGCCCACGGCGCGTTGGGAAATCATGTCGGTCGGCAGAATCATCACGAGCGTGGACCAGGATTGTTGGCCGAAAAACGCGAGGCTGAAAATAAAAATCACCCAGCCGACGGAATGCAGTTGCGGGACGAACATCACCCACGGCATCAGCGCCGCGCTCGCACCGAGCGCGAGTTTGCGCGACCAGTTCACCGATACGCCGCGCTTGAGCAGCCAGCTTGAAAACCCGCCGCCGACCAGACAGCCGACGCCCGAAGCCGCGTAAGGAATCCAGCCAATACTGCCAGCAGTTTTGATGTCGAGTTGAAACGCGTCGAACAAATATTTTGGCAGCCAGAACAGGTAAAAATACCACGCGCCATCGCTCAAAAACTTTGCGCCTACTACCGCCCACGTTTCGCGGTGCCGCAGCAGAGATGCCAGGGAAATTCTTTGCGTGTCCGCCAACGCGCCAGCGTCTTGGACTGCGCCAGCCCTCTGGCGCTTTGAGTCGTCTGGTGATTCCGAAAGCGGCAGAGGGCTGCCGCAGTCCAAAACCTCGCGATCATTCGTATCCGGCGTGAAATAACTGCGCCACCACCAGATCGTCCACAACAATCCCAGCGCGCCGGTAAGAAAGAAAACCCAGCGCCACGGAGCGAGGCCGAGCCAGTTGCAATGGGTCAGCACCAGTGCAATGAGTGGCGGCGCAACGACCGCGCCGATGGCGGTGCCGCCATTGATAATGCCCATCGCCGTCGCGCGGTCATTGACCGGAAACCATTCCGCCACCGCGCGCGTCGCCGCCGGAAATCCACCGCCTTCGCCAACACCGAGCAGCAACCGGCTCGCCGCGAGCGCAATCACACCGCCGGCCAAACCGTGGCTTGCGCAGGCGAGTGACCAGAAAATCATGATGCACCAGAAGCCGCGGCGTGTTCCCAATTTGTCCAGCAACAAGCCGCCGCCGACATACATCAATCCGTAGGTGACGAGAAACGCCGAATCCAAACCGGCCTTGACCTGATTGCTGAATGGGATGTCGGCTTGGATCGCCTTGATCGCCCAGGGCAGGGTCTGCCGGTCCAGATAGCTAATGGCAATCGCCGCGCTAACGAGAAAGGCGATGGACCAGCGCAACGTGGGACGGTTGCTGCTGCCGGCGGATGCCATGGTTTGTGATATCATTGCCGCTGCAAGATTTTGAATGACGATACTGATATATCAGATAGAATGGGAGTCAAGCCATGAACAAAAAAATTACCGGCCCCGTCCGCCGAAAAATTGCGCCGGTCATTTCACCGGCGCCCACCGCCATGCCACTCGCTCGGACGCACTCGCTGGCGGGGCGGGCATATCTCGAAATTCGCAACCAGATTCTCAAGGGCGAACTGCCGGTGGGCGTGGCGCTTTCGCGGCGCAAGCTGGCGGATCAACTCAAGATCAGCGTGCCGCCGGTCATGGAGGCGTTGCAACATCTGGAGCGTGACGGCCTGGTGGAAAGCAAACCGCGCGTGGGCACACGCGTGCGGGTACCCATGCCGCAGGACATTGAAGACCGCAGCCTCGTGCGCGAAGCCTTGGAATCGCAGGCGGCGCGGCTCTTCGCCGCGCGCGCGACGGCGGCGGAAAAAATAGAATTGCGCCAGATGGGACGACGGGTGGACCAGTTCTATGCGGCGTGCGAAAAAAGTTCCAACGACCGTGAGTTTTTATTTTCCGTGAACACCTATCACATGAAGTTGCATCTCCGCATCGCCGAGTGCGCCCGCTGTCCGGCGCTGCGGGATGCCATCGAAAAGGAGCAGGTGTTGATCTTCAACTGGCTGTTCGACACGGCGGTGGAACGGCGGTCGCTCGGCCTTGATTATCATGCCCGGCTGGCGGATGTCCTGGCCAGCGGCGTGCCGGAAAAAGCAGATGGCGCGATGCGCCAGCATATCCAGCGCGGATTACGCGAAGTGCTGGAAGGCCTGGCCCATTTCAACAACCGGAGGGAAAACCTCTGGCGCTCCAAGAAACCGGCACGCCTGGCTGGCTGATTTTTTAAAAGGGCGTTTGGCCAGTCTGGACGCCGCTTTTATTTTTGACGGACAGATGATTTGCCCATATTTACTTGGAGCATGCTCAACCAAATCAAATCGCTTGGCGCAATCATTGCCCTGGCCGTCACCACTTCCGCAGTCGCGCAACCGCTCGTCTCTCCCGAGGTTCAGACGGATGGGCATGTCACGTTTCGCCTGAAAGCCGCCAGCGCCAAGGAAGTGCAGGTGCATTGTGAAGGCGTGAAGACCTCCGCCATGCAAAAGGACGATCAAGGCGTCTGGTCGCTCACCACGGATATTTTGGAGCCGGATATTTACACCTACTCGTTCGTGGTGGATGGCCTGCGAACCATTGATCTCGCCAACCCGCTGCTTAAATACAATCTGCTGAACTCCGACAGCGAGCTGCATGTGCCCGGCCCGGCGACGCTGCCCTGGGAAATTAACGACGTGCCACGCGGCGCTTTGCATCGGCACTTTTACAGATCCAAAGTGGCCGGGGATGAGCGTGACTTTATTATTTACACACCGCCCGGTTATGACCCGGTTGCCCACAAGCGTTACCCCGTGCTTTATCTGTTGCATGGTTACAGCGATGACACCACGGCTTGGTCTTCCGTGGGCCGGGCCAATGTCATCCTCGACAATCTGATCGCGCGCGGTCAGGCGAAGCCGATGATCGTCGTGATGCCGCTGGGCTACGGCACGATGGAAGTGGTCAAGGGCGGTTGGGGCAGAATCCGCAGCGGCAATCTTTGGCAGATCAACCAAGATAAATTTCGCGAGACGCTGCTGAACGAGGTAATTCCACAGGTGGAAAAATCCTACCGGATTTCGTCCGATGCGCGGAGTCGGGCGATTGCCGGACTTTCCATGGGCGGCAGCGAGTCATTGAACGTGGGCCTGAATGCGCTGGACCGTTTTGCCTGGATCGGTGCGTTCAGTTCCGGCGGGCTGAACACCAACTATGTCGCCCAGTTTCCCGCGTTGAATGAAAAGGCGAACCGCCAGTTGCGTCTGTTGTGGATGGGCTGCGGCCAGCAGGACGGCTTGCTGTCGGGCAATCAAAAATTCAGTGCTTGGCTCACGTCGAAAGACATTCACCACACCTGGGTGGAGACGCCGGGCCAGCATAGCTTCCGGGTTTGGCGTCGTTATCTGGCGGAGTTCGTGCCGCTGCTTTTTCAGGATCGGAAATAATCTTCAGCCATGCTCAGGCAACGCTTCTTGAAAAACCTCGGTGGCTTCGCGCTCGGACTGCTGAGCGGAATGGTGGTTCACTCCGGACTAGCGGAGTTGGCCGAAACGAATTCAAACCCGCCGACAACCCGCTACGAAACCCGCGCCGCGCATGATCCCAATGGCACCGGCCAGTTTTACATGGGCCGCGAAATCGCGCAGGTGATGGGGCATGAGGCGGCGGACTGGCTCGAACGCCCGGAGCGTGAACGGGAGGAGCGCCCGGATTTGCTCGTGCCAGCGCTTCACCTCAAGCCGGGTGAGGCGGTTGCGGACATCGGTTGCGGCAGCGGCTTTTACACGCGGCGACTGGCGAAGAAGGTCGGCACAAACGGCGTGGTCTTTGCCGTGGACATCCAGCCGGAGATGCTCGC
>JANYDP010000219.1 GCA_025363535.1 Verrucomicrobiota bacterium
AAATGGCGGCGCTCGGCCGAGACGCCGCTACGGATCATGGCCCGTCGGAATTTTTTTCCAGCTTGTTCACGCGGCGGATCAGCTCCGGCAACTGTTGCAGCGCGAGCATCTGCCGCTTGGTCTGCCGGTCGGGTTGTGCCGGTGCCCCCATCCATTTTTGACCCGCGGGAATGTCGTGCATCACGCCGGACTGCGCGACGACGGACGCACCGTTGCCGATTTTCAAATGTCCGCCCACGCCGACCTGTCCGCCGAGGATGACGTAGTTTCCCAGCTTCGTGCTGCCCGCAATGCCGACCTGCGAGATGATGATGCAATGCTCGCCGAGCGCGACGTTGTGGCCGATCTGCACGAGGTTATCAATCTTTGAGCCTTTGCCGATGATGGTCGGCCCGAGCGCGCCGCGATCCACCGTGACGTTCGCACCGAGTTCCACGTCGTCGCCAACGATCACGTGGCCGATCTGCGGCACCTTCAAATGCGTCCCTGCGTCCAGCACGTAGCCGAAGCCATCCGCGCCGATCACCGTGCCGGAATGAATCCGCACCCGGCTGCCGATTTCCGTCCGCGCATAAATCGTCACGTTCGGAAAAATCCGGCAATCCTCGCCGAGCCGGGAACCTTCACCGACGTGAATGCCGCCCAGCAAAACCGAACGCGCGCCGATGGAAACATTTTCACCGACGACGCAATGCGGCCCGACGTGCGCCGTCGCATCCACCTTGGCTGATGCCGCAACGACGGCGGTCGGATGAATGCCCGGTTTGAAAACGGATTCGGGAAAAAACAACGCCAGCGTCTTGGCAAACGCCACGCGCGGATTCGCCACGCGGATCAAGACCTTGGACGACGCGGTGATCGCGTGGCCGACGATGACCGCCGAGGCGGAACTTTTTTCCGCGAGCGCCAGGTACTCGGGGTTTTCCGCGAAGGTCACATCACCGGGTTGCGCGCGGTCGGCGGGGGCGAAATTTTTCAGGACGACGGAGCCGTCGCCGACGACTTCCCCCTGCATATGCCGGGCAATTTCAGTGGCGGTGTAAGGCATGGTGGCTCGTAAAAATTACGCGACGCGAGGCTGGCAGATTTCGTCGAAGCGCCCGCGCGCCGTGCGCCAGGCTTCGGTGTCGGCGGGTTCGTGCAGCCCCGGTTCGCGCGAATTGCGGATGATGGAGCGGATGTCCGCCAGCGAACGCAATTCGCCGTGCGAACGCGCCTGCACCAGCACGTTGCCGAGCACCGTGGCTTCCACCGGGCCGGCGAGGATGGGGCGCGCGGCGGCGTTGGCGGTGAACTGATTCAGCAATTTGTTTTGCGAACCGCCGCCGACGATGTGCAGCACTTCGATCTTGGTGCCGGTGAGTTCCTCAAGGCCGTCGAGCGTGGCGGCATATTTGAACGCGAGGCTTTCAAAGACGCAGCGGGCGAACTGCCCCTCGGTCTCCGGCACGGGCTGGTTCGTCTCGCGGCAGAATTCCTGGATTGCCTTGGGCATGTCGGGCGGGTTTAGAAAACGGTCGTCGTCGGGATTCACGAGCGACCGGAACGGCGCGGCTTCGGACGCGCGCTGCACGAGCTGCTCGTACGAAACGGCGTTTCCTTTTTCGTTGAACGACCGGCGGCACTGCTGGAGGAGCCACAGCCCCATGATGTTTTTCAACAGGCGGTACGTGCCGTCCACGCCGCCTTCATTGGTGTAATTGAGTTCCAGCACGCGGGGCGAGAGCAGCGCGTCCTTCAACTCCACGCCCAGCAATGACCACGTTCCCGAACTGAGATACGCCCAGTTGGGTTTGTCACTGTATTTCGCCGGCACGCCCGCCACGGCGGAACCCGTGTCATGCGCGGCGGGCACCACGACTTTGATCGGGCCAAGTCCGGTGCGTTCGCCCAGCGCGGGCCGCAGGGTGCCGATGCAACTGCCGGGCGGCACGATGTCGGGGAAAATTTTCGTCGGCAGGTTGAGTTTGTTGAGCAGGTCGGCGGCCCACATGCGCTGCCTGGGATTCACACATTGCGTGGTGGTCGCGATGGTGAACTC
>JANYDP010000240.1 GCA_025363535.1 Verrucomicrobiota bacterium
GGATACCAATAGCTGGTGACTTCGCGCCGGGCCTGATAACGCGCACCAGCGCCGCCATCGAAGCCGTCAAAACTCGGAGGTGAAAGGTAAAGTGTTTTGCTCATAATCAAATTTCCAGACCGTGCAGCGTAACGGTTTCGCAACGCCCGCATCAATGGCTATTTTCGGTGGTTGCCGGATCAGTGAAGGGTTCCCGCGTGCGGGCGGTGGACTTCCTTCACCTGCACGCGGCTCGCGAGCCAGAGACTCAGCAGGCTCATTGCGACCGCGAGCCAGCCGAGTTTGTCGTAGTTGACCAGTTGTCCGGCGGGAGATTTGGTCACGATCCATCCGCCCAGACTCGATGTAATTCCCGAGGTCAAATCCCGCGTGCAACTCGTCAGGCTCATGAACGAACCGCGACGTTTCGCCGGCACGGCCAACGACAGGATGGCCTGGGCCGGAATAAATCTTCCGCTCGCAAACGTGAAAAATAATCCCGCTGACAACAGCACCGCCCAGACGGGCATCGGGCCGGAATTGGAAATCCACAACGTCACGGCACAGGCGACGCAGATCAAAATCGCATACACTCGCAAACGCCCAAATCGATCCGCCAGCTTGCCGCAAAACGGGGCCGTCAATGCCGAGCAAATGCCGCCGACCATGTAGATCAGGAACAATTTATTTTCGGGCAGGCCGATGTTGGTCACCATGTACGGTGCGAGCAACGGGATGATGGCGAAATGTCCCATCACCAGCGCCGACATGAAGAGCAGCGCGCGACCGGCGTTGGCGTCGCGCAGCAATTCAAAGAACGCTGTGAAATGATGGAGTGGGGTGTCGTTATCCAGATGCGCCCGAATCGGCGGCAAGGTGACGTAAATCAACGCCCAGACCACGACGCCCATTCCAGCGATCAAGACAAACGGCATTTCCCAGCGAAATTTCTGCGCGAGAAATAATCCAAACGGAACACCGAGCGCCGCCGCTGCCGCGAATGCTCCCATGATGACCGCCATGCCCGAGGCGCGGCGCTGTGGCGGGACGATGTCTCCGACAATCGCCATGATCGTCGCCCCGGAAACACCGCCGAACGCCCCGCAAATGGCGCGGGCGGCGAGCAGCATTGCCGCCGTGTGCGACAGGGCGCACGCGAGGGTGCCCAGGAAAAAACCAGCGTAGGCAATGAGCAAAACTTTACGCCGGTCAAACCGATCCATGAACGGCGCAGTCAGCAATCCGATGACGCCGGCGCTGATGGTGTAGGCGGCGACCAGATGGCTGAACTGGGCGGGCGTGATGTTCAACTCGCGCATGAACTGCTGCCCCAGCGGCATCACGACCATGAAGTCGAGGATGTGCGTGAACTGAACTGCGGCGAGCAGCAGCAGGATGGTTCGTTCGGATTGGCGTGACACGATGGGTGTAAAAGAAATCAGCCGTTGCCTGCGTTCAAGCAACGGCTGAAAGAGGGTTTCTCCGCTGCTAGGTTTTTTTGGTCTCGGCGATCTTCGCGAGCAACTCATCGCGTTCAGACGTGTCGCCCGTGCCACAATGACTGCCGACGTGCGCTTCGTGATCGTGCGCTTCTTCTTTGCGGGTGAACGCCGCCTGCGCGCCGTTCATCGCGGCGCGCGGAGAATTGATCGCGGCCTTCGCCTGGGACAGATGGCCTTTGCCGATGGTCACGCCGTTGAACGCGGTGTTCATCAGTTCGACCGACGCAGGATACGGTTTGGGTTTCGTTCCAAAGTTGTAGGCGAAGTTTTTCCAGTTGTCGCCGCGCTGATAGTTCGTGCCGAGCGCGCCGCTCGGGTCGTAGCCGCAATGCACCATGCAGTTCTCACAGCGAGGATCGCGGGCAACGCCGTCCACAACGCCGTATTTGTCCCAGTTCACCTTGGACAACATCTCTTGATAGCCGTCGTAATGGCCGTCAGTCATCAGATAGCACGGGGCTTTCCAGCCCTTGACGTTATAGGTCGGAATCGCCCAAGCAGTGCAAGTCAGCTCGCGTTTGCCCGCGAGAAATTCCTGATAGACCGGCGTGCCGAAGATGGTGAACTTTTCACCCCACTCCTGGATCTTGGCGAACTTCTGCCGCGTCATCTTGCGCGTGAGGAAGAAATCCTCCGGCTGTTTGCCGAGGCGTTTGACCATGTCCTTCTTCGCGGCGTCGTATTCGTAACCGGGCGAAATCGTATGACCGTCCACTTCGAGCGAACTGAGATACTTGAACATATCTTCGAGTTCCTGCACGTCGGTTTCTTTATAGACCGTGGTGTTGGTCGCGGTCTGGTAGCCGCAAATTTTTGCCATCTTGATGGCTTCGATGCATTCCTTAAACACGCCTTCGCGTTCGACAATGAGATCGTGCGTAAATTCCAAACCGTCCACATGGACGTTCCAATACATCCATTTGCTCGGACGAATGACGACCTTGCTCTTCGCTGCGGCGTTGGATTTGCGAATGGTGTCAGCTTCCTTGTCGGAAATTAATTTACCATCAAGCAACTGCTTAAGCGTTGGCTCAAGGGCGGGCGAATAAACTGCGGCGAGGTAATCCCGCATTTTCTTCCGCATAAACACGCCGTTGGTGCAGATATAAATGACGCGGCCTTGTTCGCGCAAACCGGCGACGAGTTCCTCGATCTTGGGATAAATCAGCGGTTCACCGCCGCAGATGGAGACCATCGGCGCTTCACATTCCTCCGCCACGGCGAGACATTTTTCCAAGGGGACCATGTCCTTGAGGTTCGTGGAATACTCCCGAATACGGCCGCAGCCCGTACACGTCAAATTGCAGGTGTGCAACGGTTCAAGCTGGAGCACCATCGCAAACCGGGGCGTTTTGCGGACCTTATGTTTAACAATGTGGCTGGCGATTTTCACCGTCAGCGCAAGTGGGAAGCGCATAAATTTTAGTTTTGAGCGACCAGAGTGGCCGGGGCCAGGTCGGGAAAGTCTTGGCCCGGTTGAACCGCCGGAGGATCAGCCTGCAAAAGACCTGGCAGAAAGAAATCCAGCGGCGAGACGGATCGGGACGCGCTGATGCCGCCGCAGCCAGCGGCCAACAAAAGAGCCGCCAGTGAAGCCAGTCGAAACGATTTGCCAATTGATCTCAATCAGTGGGCAGTATAAGACGGAGCGACATGCGTGCAACTCCTAATTCAAGAAGTAAGCGGCGGGCGACAGCGGCAAACGGCTGGCGGCCCATTCCGCTCACTGGCTGGATTTGGCGGGTGATCCTGTTGGTTTTGATTTTCCCGGACGGGAATCTGCCGGCGGCGGAAACCAATCTGCCAGCCGTGGGCACGCCGTTGGATCAAGCCAGCCTGGCTGGCCGGCTGGAGAAAAATTTTCAGGAAGCGCGCGGTCGGTTTTCGGCCGACCCCGCCAACGTCACCAATGCCTGGCAGTTGGGCCGCGCCAGTTTCGAGCTGGCCGAGCTGGCCACCAACAATGCCGTCAAAGCGGAAATCGCCGAGCAAGGCATCACCGCGTGTCGCCAAGCGATTGTGCATGATCCAAAATCCGCGCCGGCCCATTACTATCTGGGCATGACCATCGGCCAGTTTGCCGACACCAAGCGCAACATGGCGGCGCTCAAGATGGTCAAGGAGATGGAACGCGAGTTTCTGACCACGCGCGAACTGGACGAGCATTTAGATTTCGCCGGGGCTGACCGAAACCTGGGATTGCTGTACTATGAGTCGCCCACGATCATCAGCATCGGCAGCCGCGCCAAGGCCCGGCAGCATCTGCTGCGTGCCGTTGAACTCGCGCCGGACTTTCCCGAGAACCAGCTGAACCTCATCGAGACCCTTTTAAAATGGGGCGACCATGAAGAGGCGCGCCGCGAACTTTCCACCTTGGAAAAACGCCTCCCCGCGTTCGAGAAAAAATTCCCGGCCGAATCCTGGAGCGAACCACCCGCCGACTGGCAGAAGCGCCTGACGGCCGCCCAAAAGAAAATCGCCGCCTTTGCCAAGTAAGCCCGGCTGTACTGTAAAAATAATCACCACACGCACATCCCGCATGAAAACAATTACCGCCAGCCTGCTCGCCACCTTGATTTTCACCGGCGCGCAACTTTCCGCCCAGACCCGGCTCGAAGTCGCTGCCGATGGCAGCGCGAAATTCAAATCGGTGCAGGAAGCCATCATGTCCGTGCCGATCGGCAGTCGGACCAATCCCGTGGTCATCCACATCAAGCCGGGCGTTTACAAAGAGCTGCTTTACATCCAGCGCGAGAAACGCTTCTTCAAACTTTTGGGCGATGACGCCGCCACGACCGTGCTGACGTTTGATCTCCATGCCAACCTCACCAACTTCGACGGCAAAACCATCGGCACTTTCCGCACGCCTTCGACGACGATTGACGCCGACGATTTCACCGCCGAGAACCTCACGTTTGAAAACAGCGCCGGACCCAGGGGCCAAGCGCTCGCCATTCGCGTGGACGGCGACCGCGCCGCGTTCCACCACTGCCGGTTTCTTGGTTGGCAGGACACGATGTTCATCAATCGAGGGCGGCAATACTTTGAGGACTGTTACATCGCCGGGCATGTGGATTTTATTTTCGGCGGCGCAACGGCGTGGTTTGAGAAGTGCCACATTCATTGCCTTGGCGACGGCTACATCGCCGCGGCGTCCACGCCGTATGACGCGTCGTTCGGTTATGTTTTTTCCAACTGCACCATCACCGGTGAAAAGCCGGAGACCAGAAGTTTTCTCGGCCGCCCATGGCGGATTTATGCCGCAACTGTTTTTCTGAATACGGAAATGTCCGAGGTTGTCCGGCCCGAAGGTTGGAACAACTGGGGCAAGGCCGAGGCTGGCAAGACGCGCTACGCGGAGTTCGGCAGCACCGGCTCCGGTGCGAATCCGAAGTCGCGACCGGCCTGGTCCAAACAACTGACCAAACGCCAAGCCAAAGCCATCACTTTGAAAAAAGTTCTAGGCGGAGCGGACGGTTGGAAACCCGGCACCAACGGGCTGGTTCCGTGCGCCAGATAAAAACCTTTTCAGAGCCGGCAGGAATAAAAAACGGCGACCTGTTGTCAGGTCGCCGTTTTGAATTGGTCAGCGATTACAGACCTTTGCTGATCATGAATTTCAGCAGGTCGCCGACGCGGTTGGAATAACCCCATTCGTTGTCGTACCAGCTGATCACCTTGAAGAAGCGCTTGTTCAGCTCAATGCCGGAGCCGGCGTCGAAGATGGACGAATTGGTGCAGTGGATGAAATCCGTGCTGACCACTTCATCGGTGGTCCAGGCGAGAATGCCTTTGAGATAGGTCTCGCTGGCCTTCTTCATCGCCGCGCTGATTTCCGCGTAGCTCGTGTCCTTCGTGGTCTTGAAGGTGAGGTCCACGACGGAGACCGTCGGCACCGGCACACGCAACGCCATGCCCGTTAGCTTGCCCTTCACTTCGGGGCAGACAAGCGCCACGGCCTTGGCCGCGCCGGTCGTGCTGGGGATGATGTTCTGCGCCGCCGTGCGGCCGCCCTTCCAGTCTTTCTTGCTGGGGCCGTCCACGGTTTTCTGCGTGGCGGTGTAGGCGTGAATCGTGGTCATCAGACCTTCTTCAATGCCGAAACCCTCCTTGAGCAAAACATGGACGAGCGGTGCGAGGCAGTTCGTGGTGCAGCTCGCGTTGGAAACGATGTGATGCTTCGTCCCGTCATACTTCTCGTGGTTGACGCCCACAACGACGGTGATGTCCTCATTCTTCGCCGGAGCGGAGATGATGACTTTCTTCGCGCCAGCAACGATGTGGCCGTAAGCCGATTTCGGATTGGTCTTGTCGGCATCGGTGAAGAGGCCGGTGGATTCGATGACGACATCCACGCCGAGCGCCTTCCAAGGCAACTCCGCCGGGGTGCGGGCGCTGACGACCAAGATGTCTTTGCCGTTGATGACCAGGACATCATCTTCGAGTTTGTCGGGTGAAGATTTTTTTGAGCTGACATCGCCGTGGAAACGTCCCTGAGTGGAATCATATTTCACGAGGTAAGCCAGATTGTCCGCCGGCACGATGTCGCCGACTGCGACGACTTCGATGTCCTTGCCGACCATGCCCTGTTCGACCAGCGCCCGGAAGACCAGGCGTCCAATGCGGCCAAACCCATTGATTGCGACTTTAATTGCCATAGTTCGATTTCTTGTTTGTTCAGTTCAACTCACGTCAAATTTCGAGCGCGCATTATACCTTGCGCGGGTCGCCGGTCAATGTGAAATCCTCACCCAACGCCATGACATGTGGCTTGCCTTCGCGCCCGGCTTGGGCAAAGTGTTTTTCCCATGCTCACAGAAGACGACATTAAGAACGCACTCAAGACGGTCAAATACCCGGGCTACTCCCGCGACATCATTTCCTTCGGCCTCCTCAAGGACATCGCCGCCAACAACGGCGCGGTCAGCGTCACGATGCAGTTGACGACGAACAATCCCGAAGCCGCCGCGCAAATCAAAGCCGAGAGCGAACGGGCCTTGCGGGCGTTGCCGGGCGTGAACTCGGTTTATGTGGAAGTCAGGCAGCAGGCCGCGCCGGCCAAAAGTTCCGGCGGCAATCAAAATAAAATTCCCGGCGTCCAACGCATTGTCGCCGTGGCCAGCGGCAAAGGCGGCGTTGGCAAATCCACCACGTCCGTGAACCTCGCCTGCGGCCTGGCCCAGCTCGGTGCGCGCGTTGGTTTGCTGGACTGCGATATTTACGGCCCGAGCATTCCGCTGATGATGGGGGTGAAAGAACGCCCGACTTTGAGCGCGGACGAAAAAATGATTCCGCTCCAGAGCCACGGCGTGAAGCTGATGAGCATCGGGTTCCTGCTCGACGACGACCAGCCGGTGATCTGGCGCGGGCCGATGATTCAGAAAACAATCCAGCAATTTTTCATGTCGGTGGCCTGGGGCGACCTCGATTATCTGCTCGTGGATCTCCCGCCTGGCACCGGCGACGCGCAACTTTCCCTCTGTCAGACCGTGCCGCTGGACGGCGGCGTGATCGTCACGACGCCGCAGGAAGCGTCATTGGGCGTCGTGCGCAAGGGCGTGGCGATGTTTGAAAAAGTCAACGTCCCGATCCTCGGCCTCGTGGAAAACATGAGTTACTTCACGACGCCCAACGGCGAACGCGTGGAAATTTTTGGCCACGGCGGTGGGCGCAACGAGGCGGCGCGCAAGGGCGTTCCGTTCTTGGGCGAGGTTCCGATCTTCACAGAGATTCGCGAAGGCGGTGACAGCGGCGTTCCCGTAGTGGTTTCTGCGCCCACCAAACTGGCGGGGAAGGCGTTCCTGCAAATCGCCCAGGCGTTGAAGCAAATCCTCGGGTGAAATACGGTGACAGCGAACAGTTGCAAAACTTCCCGGCGTGTTCTAGTTTCGCAGCACAGCCGAAGGCTTGGCCTTTACCGATGAAAACTTTTCGACCCAGTTCGGAAATCGAAACGACCCGCTCCAGCGCGTCAATCGGTGTCATTCCCGCAACTCTCCCTCGTTATGCCTGACCACAACTCCGAGCCGCTAACCACCAGCGATCTCATGAAAAACTCCTCGCTTTACCGCGAATTCCAAGCGGAGCGCGAGGAAATCATGAAACACAAGTGGATCGAATCCGAAAAAGCCGGCCACGACATCGGCTTCGAGCGCGCGCTCACGGACTGGATCGTCAAATACCGTTCCAAATGGCGCAAGAGCCGGCAGCCCAGCCAGCCAGGCAGGCTCTAACTAGACAGCCCGCGTTCCTTTAAGCCGGCCCTGTGAGGCCGGCAAGGATTGATGAAAACAAATTTTAGGAAAACGAACCCGCCTGCCCGGCCGGTTCGTTTTTTTATTTTGGAACTTGGAACCTGGAATTTTCCCGCCCATGCCTGAATCCACCGTCATCCTCAACGCCCCGGCCATCCAACGCGCGCTGACTCGTATCGGCCACGAAATCGCTGAGCGCAACGAGAACAGCGCGGAGGTCGTGCTCATCGGCATTCCGATTGGCGGCGATGATCTGGCCAACCGCCTGAGCGTCATCCTCGGCAACATCTGGCAGCATCCCGTGCCCGTAGGCGTCCTCGATGTCTCAATGCACCGCGATGATCTCGGCCAGCGCGCCGCGCCGAAAATTTTTCCGACCGTCATCCCCTTCGACGTGACCGGCAAGACCGTCGTGCTGGTGGACGACGTGTTGTTCAGTGGCCGCACCACCCGCGCCGCAATGGACGCACTCAATGACTTCGGCCGTCCGAAGAAAATCCAGCTCGCCGTGCTGATTGACCGTGGCCACCGCGAGCTGCCCATCAAGGCCGACTTCATTGGCAAGAATCTGCCGACCTCGCTCCACGAAAAAGTTCGCGTGCTGGTAAATCAACCCGGAGCCGAAGACGCCGTCCTCCTTGAAAAACCATGAGCTGGAACCGCAAACATCTCCTCGACATCGAATCGCTCAGCGCGGAGGAAATCACGACGGTGCTCGACACCGCCCGCGCCTTCAAGGCCGTCGGCGAGCGCGCGATCAAGAAAGTCCCGGCACTGCGCGGCAAAACGGTCGTCAACCTGTTTGTCGAGCCATCCACCCGCACGCGCATCAGCTTTGAACTCGCCGAGCAGCGGCTCTCCGCCG
>JANYDP010000257.1 GCA_025363535.1 Verrucomicrobiota bacterium
CGACAACGTGCTCGTGATGGAAGGTCGCGCCGGTGATTATCACCGGACCACACGCGAGTATTGGGTGCCGGGACAGATTCCCAAATCCGCCCTCACGAACATCCACGACGTGGACGTTCCGGGCGTCATCGTCGCCCACGCGCGGCTCGTGGCGAACAACGACGGCGGCAAAGTCACCGTGACCGGCGGCGGTCTCGCGGTGGAGAACGCCAACTCGGTCACGCTGATTATTTCCGCCGCGACGAACTTCAAGAATTACCGCGACGTTTCCGGAGACGCGAAAGCCAGGGCCGTCGCGATGCTCAAGGCCGCCGGGGATAAATCCTACGCCGAATTGAAATCGCATCACCTTGCCGACTATCAGGCTTTGTTCCGCCGCGTTTCGATTGATCTTGGAACGAGCGACGCCGCGAAGTTGCCGACGAACGAACGCATTCCAAATTTTTTCAAGGGCAACGATCCCGGTCTCGCGGCGCTCTACTTCCAGTTTGGCCGCTACCTGCTCATCAGTTCGTCGCGCCCCGGCGGCCAGCCGGCGAATTTGCAGGGCATTTGGAACGGCCAGAATTTTCACACCGGCGAACTCGACATGAGCGGGCGCGAGTATTACGGCTCACCGATGTCGCCCGCGTGGGGCAGCAAATACACGGTGAACATCAACACCGAGATGAATTACTGGCCCGCCGAAACCGCGAATCTTTCCGAGTGCGCCGAACCGCTTTTCGCGATGATCGCCGACCTTTCCGTCGCCGGCGCGACGACCGCGAAAACGATGTATGGCGCGGACGGCTGGGTCTGCCATCACAACACTGACATCTGGCGCGGGACTGCGCCGGTGGATTTTCCGCCGACCGGACAATGGCCGCTGGCGGGCGCGTGGCTTTGCACGCATCTCTGGGAGCATTATCAATTCACCGGCGACAAAAACTTTTTGAAGCAGGCGTATCCGCTGATGAAAGGCGCGTCGGAATTCTTCGCGGATTTTCTGGTGAACGATCCGAACCATCCCGGATGGCTGGTGACGTGCCCGTCATATTCGCCGGAGAACGGCGGCCTCTGCGCCGGGCCGGCGATGGACAATGGATTGCTGCGCGACTTGTTTCAACAAATGGCGCGGGCGGCGGAAATTCTCGGCAAGGACGCCGCGTTCCGCGAAAAAATTCTCAACTTGCGCGCGAAGCTGCCGCCGTTTCAGGTCGGCAGGTGGGGGCAATTTCAGGAATGGCTGGAGGACATTGACAATCCGAACGACAACAACCGCCACGTCTCGCAGCTTTACGCGCTGTTTCCCAGCAGCCAGATCACCGCGCGCGGCACGCCGGAGCTTTTCAACGCCGCCAAAGTCACGCTCAAGGCGCGCGGCGATTCCGGCACGGGCTGGAGTCTCGCGTGGAAAATCAATTTCTGGGCGCGGCTGCTCGACGGCGACCAGGCGTATCTCATTCTGACGCATCTGCTCGACGCGCCCGGCAGCCACGGCAGTTCCTTCGACACCGGCGGCGGAACGTATCCGAATCTGTTCGACGCGCATCCGCCGTTCCAGATTGACGGCAACTTCGGCGCAGTTTCCGGCATCGCCGAAATGCTTTTGCAAAGCCGGGCCGGCGAAATCGAGCTGCTGCCCGCGCTGCCCTCCGCATGGCCGACTGGCAACGTGAAAGGCCTGCGCGCGCGCGGCGGCTACGAAGTGGAGGTGACGTGGAAAGATGGCAAGCTGGCCAGCGCGAGAATTCAGCCGCTCCACCCCGAGCCGAGTGCGTTGACGGTCCGCTATGGCAACCGCACGTCGCTCATTCCGTTCAAACGCGGAGCCGAGGTCCGGCTGAACTCTGAACTGCAAATTACTCCTCCATGAAATCCAAGATTACTTTCATCTATTCGTTGCTGCTCGTCTGCCTAAGCGTTACGCCAGCTCACGCGCAGACTGCTTCCAGCCCATCCATTCGCTGGATTTGCAGCACGGAGAAATCCCGCTGGCAGGAACTGGCGACGACGAACGCAACAGCGGCAACAGATACGAATGTCATCAGGCTCGACGCTGCGACCACGTTTCAGACGAGGGACGGCTTTGGCGGCTGCTTCAACGAACTCGGCTGGGAAGCGTTGGTTGCGCTTCCATCTGATAAACGCGAGGCGGTGCTCAAGGAATTGTTTTTGCCTGAAGGCGCAAATTTCACATTGTGCCGCGCGCCCATCGGCGCAAATGATTTTTCGCTGGGCTGGTATTCGCTCGACGAAACGCCGGGCGATTACGCGAAGAAGCACTTCTCGGCGACAGTGCGGCCGGGCGCGCGGCGCATCGCGGTGAGCGGCGGGCCGTTCAAGGAAGTGGTCGCGTTTCAAAATCCCGACGGCAGCAAGGTGCTGGCCTTTGCCAATGACACCGACTAGACCGTTTCCGCATCGGTGCAGGCTGGCGAGACTTCTTTTCAAATGGGTGTGCCAGCCAAGTCCATCAACACCATGATCCTGCGCTGAACAAGTTTCAAATTTGGACGCTGCACTGACCAAATCAACAGATCTGGTGCTGAATCCCATGACTGCATCGTGAAAAGTAACGACAATCTATTTTGCGGATTTTGACTTATTGTTTAGCAATGAAAGCCTTGTTCCGCACATGGGGTGTATTGTTTTTGTCCGCGTTGGCTCTTCCTGCTGCCACCTCGGACGACATGCTGATCTATTCGGACCGGTTCAACAACGGCTGGGGCGACTCATGGTCCTGGATGCCGACACGTTACGCTACGAACAATCCCGTCTATGCCGGCACCAACTCGATGGCCCTGGTTCCCAGCG
>JANYDP010000272.1 GCA_025363535.1 Verrucomicrobiota bacterium
GGGCGGACGATTTTCCGCTTCAAGTTTTTTCAGCAGCGTGATGGCGGCGAGATTGTCGCGACACTTTTGTTTCAGCGAACCAGTGCCGATCTTGTCCGCCTCAGTGATGCGGTAGTTGTTTTGATTGCGCAACGGCTCAGATTCGCCGGTTGCAGAATTTTGACCGACTCCTTCTTCGGGGTTTTCAAGGTGGCCGTCCGCTAGGACTCTGGCGGCAGGAAGATGTATCGTTGACAGACCATTTCCCAAGCCTGGTCGTGGGCCTGTTGCGGTGTCAGTCCCTGCTGAATCAGTTTTCTCCGAATCGGGTCCAGTTCCATTTCGGTCTGTTCCTCCGCTGTCAGCAGCATTGCCTGGAGCTCGTTCTTCGCTTCGAGTTCCGCGACCATTTTCGGCCGAAATTCGCGCCAATGTTTCTTGGCGATCCGTCCATATTGAGTGAGTGGTTTCATAAATTGGTATTCTCAGTGTGTTGACGGTAAACAGTTCAAGCTGTGGTTCGGTGGTGGTTTTGGTTCTGACGGCGGCCCGCATTATTCCCCCTGAAAGTGTTCTCCCTCCAAACACGGTTTACCGCATTTCACGCCCCCCAGTCAACCGGACCCAAACAACGTTTCAGGTCGGCGGCACATCCAAAAATCCCCGAACCGTGATGGAAATCCTGCGGCCGGTTTCACGGGTTGAGGCCGGCACTTCATGGGCGAAGGCACGGTTGGTTTCCCACGGCATCACGAATACCGTGCCGTGGCTGGCCGGGAAATCAATGGGCGTTGCCTCGGGCTGCGCCGGCCATGGACGCAGCCGAAAGGTTCGATCTTCGCCGATGGAAATGGTCACGATGGGGGTTCCCGCGATCATGTTTTGGATGCTGTCGCGGTGGCGGCCAATGTAGTGGCGGCGTTGTCCGTCATACCAGTTTAGCAACAGGCCGTTGAGCGCCGGATCCACATTTTCGTGAGTCCAACGCAGGAAGGGTTCAAGCCGCGACGGGACCGGCAGTGCCTGGTTGACTTTGCCAGTGTAGGAATAGTCCCGGCCATACGCCTGCTGCCAGCGCGGTGTTTTCACGAGGCGGCCGTGCATCAAAATTTCATGGAATTCCGCCGGGTGCAGTTGCCAGAGTTGCTCAAATTCCGCAGCGCCGGGAAGCAACGCATCCGGTAGCCGGCCCACCCAGATGATGTGGGTGTGGTCCAGTTCGTGAGCTTCAAATCCGGAGAGGTTCGTTCTCATTCGTTAAATGGTTTCACGGCTGGCAAAGGATTCTGCGACGAAATGCCCGGCCGGATCTGACTGCCATAGCGGCGGCACAAATAGGTCGAACCGCGACGAATCCGGTTATGCACAATCTGTGAAACCGTCAGTCGCCATCAAGGTGTTCAACGTCGTTGCCTTTGGCGGCGAGAAGCTCTGCGATCTGAAGCCGGTGGCAGTCGGCGACGCGTCGTTCCGCACAGAGCAGGCACAGGGGAGGCGTAAGCTCGTCCAGACGACTCACCAACAGCTGGCCCGCGCATTGGACGAGCGCTGCGTAGCGTTCGCGCCAATCATCACAATCCCGAAAGACGTTGCCCAATTCAGGCAGCGAACGGTAGGCAATGCCGGCTGAGGCCAGCAACCGTTCAATCCCTTTGTCCGCTGCTTTGGCTTTGACAAAAACGCCCATGCTGGCGCGGTCGGGGCGCAGTCGCACATCAACAACAGTGCGGACGCCCGCGTCGCACAAGCGTTTGAGCAGGTCGTCAGGCGTCCTGCCGCCGTAACCAATGGTGAATAGTTTCATGGTGTTATCGTTCAGCTTGTTTTCTTGCCGGCCGTGTTGAGCCAGAGCCGCGTCATGGTTCATTTGACTCTTCGTCCAATGGTTTCAAAGCACGCTTCCCGTCCCTCATCGTTCAAAATTCTCAGACTGTTTTGCCAGGACATAATGTAGTTCGGTTCAGCGTTTGTCTCGCCGGGCCGGGCACTTTGTCAAATTCAGTTTCCGTTTCCGGCGATTCAATTGTTTATGTCATTGGGTGACCGGCTGCGGGTCGCGTCCAGGTTTCCAATGCGTCTACCTTTGTATTCGCGGCTGACCTCCGAAAGGTCACAAATTAATTTGGCAGCACCGATGACATGCCCGGCCAGATCCACGCGCGGCCCGGACACTCCGTTCAATGCGAGCGAACCGCTTCCCTCGGAAATGCCACAATGGTTGGTTCCACTGGACTTTTTTCAAACGACTCCAGCGACGGCAAAACCATCTTTGCATTTTTCGCATATGCTCGATGGACCGCCTTGCTGTTGTGACCGAGGGCTTCCTGCGCGAACCGTTCGGGATAGCCGACCACCTTGGCACGTTCCGCCCACGCATAGCGATATGAGTGCAAGGTTACGCCGCTGATTCCCAATCCGCAGCACCGTTGTTTGAATTCGGTGGCACGGTCAGTCGTGCGCACCCGGTTTAGGTAAGGGAATAACGGCCCCGATTTGGGCAAGCTGCCGAGCAGAGCGGCGATGTCATCACCAAAATGCAGCAGGGCCACGGTTTTGGTTTTCTTTCGCCGGTAGCTCACAACGCGTTTGCCCCAATCCACATCTTCGGCGTTCAGACTGGCAAT
>JANYDP010000105.1 GCA_025363535.1 Verrucomicrobiota bacterium
CATCAGTTGCATCAATACCTATTTAGCAATCCCCAAAATTACACCCGTAACCGCGGACTTCTTATGCTACGAAGCCATGAGTCGGCTGAATCGAATGTAACATTTTGCGCCACGCCACATAGTTGGTCTCAAGGGTGCTACGTTAAGTCGGCATGGAAATATCATTGCTGTTGTTTGTAGTTTTCACGGTGCTCATCGGAGGATTTCTGGTGGCGATACTGCGGACGGAATCCGTGTTGGGCTTGACGATGCCAAAACGATCGAGTGACTCAACCCTCGGCAACCGTTCAGTTGATTGGCTGATGTTGGTCGCTGCGGGCACGGCTCTTATGATCTGTTTTTTGTTGAGTTAACGCAAGAATTGAACCGGCGTCTGAAGGGCGACCGATGGAATTCGAGCGGCAGATTTCGCGGTAAATATTACCCAGCGGCTTCATCCGCCGGGTAAGTTTTTCCTCATTGAAATCCACGCTGAGCAACCCGAATTTCTTGGCATAGCCGAACTGCCACTCAAAGTTGTCGAGCAAGGACCAGTAAAAAAACCCACGCACATCCGAGCCTTTCGCCATCGCCCCGTGCAAGACGGTCAAATAATTTAGCAGGTCGCGTTCGCGAAAACTTTCATCCTCGGAAGCCGCTCCGTGTTCCGTGATGTAGATGGGCAGCCGAAATTTGCGGCTCAAGTAAGGCAAATTTTTTTTCAAACCATCCGGATAGCGCTCCACCATGTCATCGCAGACAAAACCAAAATCCTTCAATCGGGTCACCGGCGTGCCGCTGGCAGGAATCATCGCGTTGAAATGATGGAACCGCACGCGGCCATAGTAATTCAGGCCGACGAACGTGGAGACGTTGCGCCGCCCACCACCGAGAAAGGCGTCCAGCACAAATTTGTTGAACGTGTAATGGCAGATCGAAGCCGTCAGCCTGTCCCACGGTGAATATTTTTTGTAAGCGTGAAAAAACGTCCAGTTCTTCGCGATGCCGACCTCGGGCTTCCGGCCTTTGCGCTCCGTCTGCCGAATGATGCGGCAGGCCTGTTCATGCGCCCGCGCCATGTGGGCAATGACCCGGCGGAACTGTCCGAGCTTCCATTTGCGCTGCGGTGGAAACCCGCCGAGCACATAAGCCAGGCAAGCGTAAGTATCCGGCTCATTGAACGTGTTCCACAAATAAACCCGGTCCTTCAAAGCCGTGACAAGTTTGCCGACATAGTCCACAAAGGCTGGGATGGTCTTTGGATTGGTCCAGCCGCCGATGGCGTTGATCCAAGGTGGATTGGAAAAGTGATGCAACACCACCATCGGCGTTATGCCCGCCGCGATGAGACGGTCAAGCATGTCAACGTAGCGCGCAAGTTCGTTCTGGTTGAGCGGTGCGAACGGTGCGGATTGCAATCGCGACCATTCGATGCCGAAGCGGTAGGAGTTCACGCCCAGCTTCGACATCCACTCGATGTCCTCGGGATAGCGGTGGTAGTTATCGCAGGCAATGCGGCAATGACTGCCGTCCTGCGCGACGAAATCCGTCCACTCGTTCTGGATGTGACCTTCGACTTGCGTGGTGGCAGTTGCCGTTCCCCACAAAAAGTTTTTGGGAAATTTCAATGACTCGCCGTTTGACATGACTGACGACATGGTTTGGGTACAAGCTGTCCGTGACGGAAGACTATCCAATAGCTGAAAACCGCCGTGCTTTACCAGCGGAAAACCCCGGCGTTGCCGCGTGGCACCGCCGGGGTTGGGCGAGTTCAAATGGTCTGGGCGAGCAGCCGGTTCAGCGTTTGATTCGGTAATACGCCGCCGGTGTCGCGACGGGGATGGTAGCGCGGAACAGACCCGGCCCCGAGGTGGTGATGGTGGCCGCAACGGGCGTGAGCGGTGTGGACAAATCCGCCGTGCTCACCACGCTGAAGTTGCCGATGACATCGCCCGCCCCGGCGGTGAAGTCAATCAGCACATTGCCGCTGGAGACTTGGACGGCCGTGATGACTGGAATCGTAACCGCCGCATCAAGCTGGAAGCTGAAGAGAGTGCGGACGGTGTTGCCGCCTGCGCCGTATTCCGCAGCGGCGTTCTGCGCCGTGGAGTTGATACCTTTGCTGGTCACGGTCAGCGTTCTCCCATCCGCGCTCACATCGAGGATGTTGTAATTGAACGTGTCGGGGCTGTAGAAGTCCACGGCTTGCGGCGCGGTTTCAGCGACGAGGACGCCGTTGGTATCACGCATCACGTCGTGCAAACCGGAATAACCCATCAGGCCAATCGGTTCGATTCCCGCAGCGGCTTGTTTGGCGGCCAGGTCATTGGCGATCGCCTGGATGTTGGTGAAGCTGTGGTTCAAGATGCCATCGGGGCCGGTGGCTCCGAGAGGACCGCAGACAACCGAGATACAGGAGGGAACCTTGGCGTAGCCCGCTTGAATTTGCGCCTGGGTGCCGGCACCGGGACTACCCGGACCGGTGATGCCGTTCGTCGCGTAGAGGACTTCGTTGATGCGGTTTTGATGATCGTCCGTGGCGAGAAACACCACGTTCTTAATCCCGTGATCCGCGATGAACTTCAGAAGTGTGTTGCGTTCTGCGCGATAGCCGCCGATCCAGGATTTGCCGCTGTCGCTGTTGACACCGGTGAGTGTGGAAAGCGCCGCAGTGCCCGAGGTTTGGGAGATCGGCCCGATCTGATCAATCGGGTCGGACACGGCGACAAACTTCCATGACGTGCCGTTCGTCTCGGCGGCGAGAAGAGTTTGCTCCAGCCAGGCAAGCTGCGTCGCGCCCAGGTAAGTGCGGTTGGTGTTGTCCGCGCGAGGACCAGCATCGTCAGCAGAGCCGGTCGCAGTCTTTAGGCGGATGTCGCGATAGCTGCGCGTGTCGGTTTGCACATAGAGCGCGTTCTTGCCCCACTGTTGGGCAAAGAACAGTTGCTTGGTTGTGCCGGTGCGGTCATCGCCCGTAACGGTTGCGGTAGCGCGGTTTTCTTTGATCGGCTGGTAGTTCAGATACACCTGCTGAAGCGTCTGAAATCCGAGCGAGCGGTTCATGAAATCGGAGACGGACGAGTTCGCGTCGTTCGTGTTGCCCACGTTGCCGCTGCCGTTGTTGCGGGCGTCCACGCCGCGACCCGTCGGCATATTGGTGCCACTGAGTCCACCGACGGAGCCGCCGGCAGGAGCGCCGCCGTTGATGTGCTGGCGGTTGCCCAGCTCATGATTGTCGTTCAGCGTGTAATTACCCTGGCCGGCATAGAAGTCTTTGAGAGAGTTTTGGCCGCCGTTGTTCACCGGTAGGAATTGTTCGCGATACTTCTTGTTGTAATCGTCGAAGAGCAACTGCTGCGTTGCCCAGCCGGCAAATGTTGGAGTGCCCGCGCCCGTCGCTGCCGGCAGGCCGTTAAGGTTCGCGGGGGAGCCGGAAAGTGTGACGCTTGGAGAGATCAACCACGCGGCTCCGTTGTTTCCGGCTACGGCGCTGGCATTTTCGTAAATCACGTCGCCGCCGTTCAAGTAGAAGTCCAGGGCTTGCGCCGGCACCGTGCTCGCGAGCGCATACGGACGCATCAACCCATCCATGTCGCCACTGAAGGCGAAGTGCAGCGGCACGGCAGCGTTCGCCGCCGGTGCTGTTTTGAAGGTGCCCACGTTGCTTAATTCACCGCCGGAGCCAGTGAAGCGATAGTAGTATCGCGTGGCCGGCGTGAGATTGGTGATAATTTGTTTGGCGATGTTATCGCCCACGGTGGCCGACAACGTCGTCACCGAAAGGTTGCTCACACCAGTGACGAAGGTGTTATCCGTGGAATACTGGAGCATGATGTTGATGGCCGCGCCGGGCTGGGTGTCATCCGTCGCGCGCGTCCAGACGACGGCGTCGGTGCTGGACACGTCACCGGCGGCAACGCCAAGGAAGGAAACACCGACGAAGGTGTTGAAGGTGGCCGTCGGTGTGGTGTAGGTCGTGCCCGCGCTGTTGATCGCATAAGCCTTGTACGAGTAGCCCGTGCCGGGGTTAAGGCCGGTAACGCCCACAGTGAAGACGCCCGTCGTGCCTGCGCTGACGACTTTTGTCACACCCGCGCCGCCGATGCTCGGGTTGTTGTTCGAGGAGGTGATCGAATAGACGACCCCGCGCTCGGTGATGGTTGCGCCACTGTCACTCGTCACGTTTCCTCCCAGAGTGGCACCTGTGCTGGTGATGCCCGCGCTTGTTGGTGTGGTGATGGTCGGGGCGGCGGCGAAATTTGCCGTGACGGTTATATTCGCCGTCACATTGTTGTCGGTCCGTGGATTAGAAGTGGAGGCATCGCTCCAGCCGATGAACTGGTAGCCCGAGTCCGGCACCGCCGTGACGGGTGTTCCGTTTGCGCCGTAGTTGACCGTCTGCGGGCTGGTGCCGGTGATCGTGCCGTGGGTCCCAGCCGTGTAGGTGAGCGTGCAAGTATTAATCGTCCACTGGGCGAAGATCGTGGTGTTGGCTGCGATGGTGAAAGTGGCAGTCGGCGCATAAGCCGTCCCGCTGCCGTCAGCCGCCGTGTTCCAAACGGCAAAAGTGTAGTTGGTTTTGGTCAGGTTGCCGGTATTACCCAGCACAGTAACCGTGGAGCCGGACGCGTAAGGACTGCTGGCATCCGTCGGCGCGGTGCCGCCGGTATTCCCATTGCCATTGTATGTCACGGTGTAGGTAGTCGCGCCGGAAACCGGGGCCAGTGCGATGCCGCGGAAAGCCGTTTGTGTTGCGGCGGTGACGACGACGGTTGGATTTGTGGTTGATGGTGGAGCATTGTTGGCAGCCGTGTCGGCAACCGTCCAAATTGTGCCGCCACCCGATCCAGTGGTCCCGCCCGTGGCCGCGAACAACGTAACGGTTGAACCGCTGAGGGTCGCCGTCAATCCACGAACCGATGCCGCCGTGATTTTGCCTTGGTAAGTCAAAGTCGTTCCGCTGACCGAGTATTTTAAAATACCGCCGCTGGCACCGTCATCGGCGATGTAGCAGACGTCTCCGCTGGGCACGGTCAAGAACACGAACTGGTACATGCTCGTGGGAGCGGTGCCGGAGAATGTGATCGTCGTGGCTGCGGTGGCCACAATCGGCGTTCCGGTCTGTTTGTAGATCACGGTCTGCGAGTTGTAAAAAAGATTGCCGCCATAAATTTCCACGCAGCGGGCATTTGGCGTGGAGTCAACATTCGTGGAAGTCGTGTTGCCTTTCACAGTGTAGCGAGCTCCTCGATTGGCTGCGCCGCCATTGCCAGCCAGCCAGAGCGCGCTGCCGTCGGTGCTGGCTGCGCTACGGAAATTGTTGCCAACAAAGCCATCGGTAAAGGCGGTGGTCGTATCCAGGGTGCCGTCGTATTTGACCACTCCGACACATCGCGGAATCCCCGCCCCGCTGGCGACACTGGCTGTGCCCAGATTCGCCGCGAAGCCGGGCAGGATGAGATACTTTCCATCCACCGACCGGGTCATCATGCCGTCGGAGCTTGCAGTTCCGCTCTCGGTGAGCTGATTGGGAGTGGTGCCCGAACCGGCGGCGGTGGGGAGGGAAATGGATTGCACCAGCGCCCCGCCGACCGTGTATTCGTCAAGGAACACGTTTGTGGCAGTACCGCTTAATACGGCCGAACCGTCACCGACACGTTCCACAACAATGTTGCCGGGCGTAAACGCGGCGGCATGGACAGGCTTTGGCGTGAGGGCGAGCAAGGCGCTCAACAGCGCGAGACTGCGGGTGATTTTTTGAGTGAAGGTTTTCATTTTCAGATTTTGTTCTGGGTTTGGTTCAGGATTTTGATTTGATGGTTTTAAAGGGTCTTGCGCGCTGTTTGAAAATTTCAGTTCGATTGAAATTCCAGTCGCTGAGGCGGTGGAAATCGGCGGACATGCCGGCGCCGATCATAGACCGGAGATCGGCGACAGGGCTTTTTCCGAAGTCGTGCGCCGCCGAATTATTTGGGAGAACTGGGTTCATACTTCAATTCGCAAACTCGACTACTGTAAGCACACTCTGATTCGTGCATCGTTACAATTTTGTGAACTTCGCCTTAGGGGGCGGCCCGGTTGACCGGGTCTTTGGGAGGTTTTACTGCGGAGGAAAAGGCAGTCAGCGGTTGCCCCTCGTCAGGGATTTGATTTTGGGCTAAACCACCTTCGACTCCCCGGTTTCCAACTGAAACAAGGGGGAGGCTTCAACCGGCGTGCCGTGAACCGCGCGCTCAATCGACTGCAACAGCAGGGAATCGGCGCGGTTCAGCCAGGCGCGGAATTTTGTGTTATTCAAGCGTTCGGGCAACTCAACCAACCGATCCAGGTTGAAACTCTTGTCCGTGATGCCGAGGCCAATGCGGGTGGCGTCAATCGCGTTGATCTGCTGCTCGACGTGATTTTCCACCGGCATCAGGAACAGCGGCTTGCCGAGATAGGCGGCTTCGCAAACAGCCTCAAAACCGGCGGTGCAGGCCACATATTTGCAATCGGCCATCATGCGCAGAAATTTTTCACCGTCGAGCCGGTGAAATGTCAGCGTGGCGTCATGCTTGAATTCCGGCGGCGCATCAGGTTTATCGTAAAAACAATGCAGGATGGTCCGCGGATTTTTCTGGTGCCACTCGATGATTTGCTCGGCGTAACCGTGGTTGAGCAGATAGGCCAGCACGAAGTTGCCGTTGGGATTGGGTTGAAGTTCAAACAGTTGCTGACGGAGAATCGGCGGGCCCACGAAAAGATTTTCCCCCGGTATGTCCGGCGCGTCATAAAGCGAGAGCCCAGCTTCGTGGAGCGGGCACCAACCAGTCGCACAAACCATTTCATGCCGAGTTGCTGCACGCGCATGCCGGGAGCGCGGACGTAAAACGGATGTTCGTACATGAACTGATGCGCGACCGCCACAACCGGCGGGCGGTTACGGGTTATCAGCGCAAAGATGCCCGTGATGGGCTCGAAGAAATTAATGATCACGTCCGGCTAGCTTTCGCGCACGACGCCTCTCAGCGTGCGCAAGGCGCGCCAGTAGGCGGGAAGCTTCCGCACGATCCCGGCCAGCGTCGCAGGCAGATTGACCTTGCGGCTGTTTTTATATGAGAAGTCGAGCGTTGGAATCTTCGTGATCGGCATCTTCATGGCCGATGCAAAGAATGGGGGCACTTGCCGGTGCGGTCCCACGCCGAGCACCACGCTCACCACCCGATGCCCTGCTTTCTCCATCATCTCCTTCACCGCCATCGCCTGGGTCATGTGACCCCGGCCCTCGCCGAGTATGCTGAGCATTATTTTCATGGAAGTGTATCAGTTGAATGTTGCCGTCAAAATCTTCGACCAACGCCGTGCAACTCTCGACCCAGTCGCCGCAATTCAAGTACGCCACCTCGCCGATGGTTTTCACTTCGGCGCGGTGGATGTGGCCGCAGATGACGCCTTGCACATCGTGTTTGCGCGCCATCTGCACGATGGTCTCCTCATACTCGGCGATGTATTTCACCGCCGACTTGGCTTTGGATTTGAGATACGCCGCGAGCGACCAGTAGCCAAAGCCAAGGCTGCGACGCACGCGGTTGAAGTGCAGGTTGAAATCCAAAATCCAGTCGTAGAGCCGCGTGCCGAGTTTTTCGAGCACGCGATTAAACTGCGTCAGGCCGTCGAACTGATGGCCGTGCATGACCAGATAGCGTTTGCCGTCGGCGGCGGTGTGGATGACTTCGCGCGCCAGCATCACGCTGCCGAAATTCAGGCCGAGGAACTGTTTAAGAAATTCGTCGTGATTGCCGGTGAGGTAAATGATCTGCGTTTCCTTGCGGCTTTTGCGCAGCAATTTTTGGATGAGCACGTTGTAGCTGTCCTGCCAGTGCCACTTGGATTGCA
>JANYDP010000367.1 GCA_025363535.1 Verrucomicrobiota bacterium
TCCTCGCGCGCTTCGGCGCAGGACAATTGGCGCAGCCGTTCCAAATCCAATTTTCCCTCGGCGATCTGCCGCGCGGCGTGGAGCAAATGCGGCGCGCGAAATCCCATCTTGCACGCGCGCAGTTCGGCTTCGGTCACGGCGGAGATTTTTTCCGGCGAGGGAAACGTGTGGGATAAAGCGTTCGCCCCCGAACTTGGTAGGGACGCGTTCCACCGCGTCCCTAATTTTTCGGGCGGAGAATGGGACGCGGTGGAACGCGTCCCTACCACGGGTTCGCCGAAGCGTTCGCAGAGCAGCGCGACGATCTGCCGGATTTGCACGATTTGTTTGGTAGATGAAAGGATAAACGACGCGAGACATTCCCACGGATCCTGCCGCAGCAACCGCAGGCCGGGACACGCACTGACGGCGGCGCGCATGGGTTCGTCGTCGGGAAAAGTTCGCACCACGGCGGCCAGATCCAAATCGAGCTGGAGATAATCCCTGAGCCAGTTCCAGTCGCTCACCGGCACGGCAGTCTCGGCGGCGATGGAAAATTCCCCGGCGCGCAAGCGCACCCAGCGCCCGGCGATGACCCCTTCCCAGTCGTCGTTCAAAAAAATCCAGCGAAACGCCTGGCCGGAAGTGAGCGTGGCGGCGAGATCGTAATCGCGAACTGGGAAGGTGGCCTGGGTGGTTGGCGTGTGTGTCATGCAACTCGTGGCGGCGTCTCGGCAGGGCGCCGCAAATTATTTTTATGAACTATGATGACAGCGCTCTGCCGAAGCGCCGCTACGAGGATCACTTGAGATGGCGACATTCAAAAAGCTGGACGTAGCGATAGGTTTGCCCGCGCACCACTGCCGCGCGCAGCCCCAGGTCGGTCACGGATTCAAACTCCTTCACCAGCGACGGCGGCGGCGGGGAGCCTTGCGCGGTGACGCTGTCCAGATTGGTTTCGCCGCGCCACCATTTGCCGACCCAGCCGTTGGTCAATCGTGGCACGGAGAGTTCCCGGACGAAGATGGCGTTCTGGCCGCGCCGGGTTTCGCGATAGCCGGGCCAGAAAAAAAACTGGTTCTGCGGCTTGTCGCTCGTGAGGTAATACACGAGCGGCCGGTTCACAATGTTCGTGCGCGCTTCCGGCAGGTAGAAGGAAATTTCCCCGGTGATGCCGTAATGCCCGCCGATGAGGAAGACAGGTTTGCCGTCCTCCGCTTGCAGGCGTTGCCGCGCGTCGTCAGTGAGCCGCGCCATTTCTGCGTTGCCACGCACGCGGGTCAGCGGATCAATCTTGGGCGGCAACGGATGGCCGGCCAATTTTCCAATCAGACGGGTGTCGTGCAGGAGCACCGCGAGCGTAAAACCAAAGACGATTCCCACCGCCTGCAAAATCCGCAAGGTGCGCGCGGTGCGGAGAAATTTGTCCCAGTAAAGAACGCTCAGGCAGAACAGGGGAATGACCGAAGGCGCAATCCAGTTCGGCAGCACGGCCGAGCGGGCGGTGAAAAGCAGGTAACATAGAAACAGCGGCGCGCCCATGCTGAACAGAAAAACCATCCGGGCGTTTTTCCGATCCGACCGCCAGAACGCCCCGGCGGCCCACAGCACGGGAAAGAAAAAAAACGGATTGAGCAGTCCGGCTTCGGCACCAAGAAAATCCCCGAGATAACGAAACGTCGGCTGCCAGGCGTGGCCCGCGCCGCCGCGTTCGGCAACGTGCGTGACGGTGATCCAGCCGTGCTGCTGATTCCACATCAGGACAGGGAGGGTGCCAAGCAGATTGATCAACAGGGCGAGATACGGGCCGGGCCGGCGCAGATGCCGACGAGCCGGCTGCCAGAGCGCAAAAAAGACCACCCAGCAGAGCAGTTGAAAAAGTTCGGTGTACTTGCTGAGAAAGCCCAGCCCCAGCCACCAACCCGTCCAGCACCAGTGCGAGGTTTTTCCGTCCGGTTGCACCGCGCGCCAGCCCGCCAGCATCGCTGCGGTCCAGAACAAAACCGACGGCGGATCAATGGTCAGCAGCAGCGAACCAGCCGCGAGCAACGGCGTGGCCTGGAGAATCAGCAGCAATAAAAATCCCATGCGCGCGCTGGTTTCTCGGGCGAAAAATCGCAGCAGCAGAAATCCCAGCACGGTGCTGATGACCGGCGAAAAAAAGCGCACGCCGAATTCCGTGTCGCCCCAGAGATGCGTGCCGGCGAATTGCAGGACGGCGATCATCGGCGGCTTGCTGTAATAGGAGAGCGCCGGATGTTTGGACCAGACCCATTGGTAGGCTTCATCGCCGCTGAGTTCAATCGCGCCGCTGCCGAGGTAGGCGAGGTTGGCGAATAAAGTGACCGCGAGCAGCACATAGCCGAGGTGCAGCCAATGGGAGTCATGGGAGCTTGGAACTTGGAGCTTGGAACTTGGGGCGCTGGCGTCCGGGTTGACGAGCGCGGGAACTTTTTCCCACCAGAGCGGAAACCATTTTCGTCCGGCAAACAGCCATAGTACATTGATCGCCCAGATGCCGGCGGCGGCGTAACCCGCGCCAAGAATCGCGCCGACCAGCACGTCGCTGGGATAATGCACGCCGTTATAGACGCGGGAAAAAGCCACGGTCAATGCCAGCGGCAACATGAACCGCCAACTGCGCCGGTAGTAAACCAGAAAAATCATCGTGCCAGCAAACCAGTTGGCGGTGTGCGCGGACGGCAGGCTGTTGTGATTAGGCAGTTGGGCTGGCGCGGCGGCGCTCAACATGGTGGCCGACGGCGGCGCGGGATTTTTTATTTTGCCGAACACGCGCACGTTTTCCAGCGTCACGAACGGACGCGGCCGGGCCAGGGCGTGTTTGAGCGTGTTGGTGATGAGGCCGTCGCCAACCGGAATGATGATGGCCGCCATCAGCAGGCACAGCCGCGCGCGCCGGCCGCCTTTCCAGAGCAGCACGAAGCCGGCAACCACAAGCACGGGAAAGAAAAACCGGTTCCCGCTCGCGAAAGGCATGAGCCGGTCGAACACCGGATTGCTCAACGTGTCGTTGATGAATCGGAACAGCGCGATGTCGAATGATTGAACCCAATGCACCGGCGGAGTCTAATGGCCGGCACAGAAATGCAAACTCATTTGCGCCAGAACGCGGCGGTGTCACGGAGACCAGCCGCGCGCCGGACAATGGGTGGGTCAGGGGTTGTTTTCGGACGCGGAGGGCGGGTTGGTGGCCGGCGCAGGTACAGTGCAGAGGTAAATCTGAAATTCCGTCATGGCGCGGCCGTGATGCAGGGACCAGAACCGATCCACC
>JANYDP010000371.1 GCA_025363535.1 Verrucomicrobiota bacterium
AAAACTTCATTGATAACCGGGTGAATCCGGAGACAAAACAAACCTACCGTCGCGACATGGTGGACTGGGTGAAAGCCATCGCAGCCCGGACGCACTCGGCCCAGTCTGCCGCGCTGGTGATTCCGCAGAATGGAACCCAACTGCTCGGCCACGCGGACTTTCTGAACGCGGTGGATGCCGTCGGAGTGGAAGATCTCTTCACGAACGGTGACAGGCTTCAACGGGCAGCAGACACCAAATATATCTTGGAACAACTTGCACCCCTGCTGGCCGCGCACAAGCCGGTGCTGGACATTGAGTATCCCCGGAGCCAGTCACGGCGAGCATACGTTCGGACCACTGCGGTGGCGCGGGGTTTTGTGTGGCTCGCCACGGACCGGCCATTGAAAACTCTCGGGGAATCGGGAAAGTAAGTTTGCCCACGCTCAAACAACCAGCGAGACCCGCCAGACAACCAACCGCTCGCCTCGCAACCTTTCTTCGCAGGCAGTGTTCGTTTCAGGCATGACTGAACGACACCGGAATAATTGGAGCAAAAAAGATTCACCCGAAATTCCGGTTTTATTCGTGACGAAACGGTCGGGGTCTGTCTATTTAACCATAGCCATGCAACAAAGATCACCAGTGAGGAGTTCGCGGCCGCCCCTTCCGCCGCATTGATATGCCCGGGCCACGCACCCATCCCGAAGCGCTCCGGGCTTTTGCCCGCCGGTTGAATCTCCTCCTGATGTTGCGCGCGGTGGTGCAGGTGTTGACCGTTTGTTTTTTCATCTGGGGCGTGGTGGTTTTGGCGGTGCGGATTTATGGCGCGCAAAACACCGGCTGGCTTTTGTCGGGCCTGTTCGGATTCGTGCCCGTGATAATTTTTACCGCCGTCCGGGAACGTCGGCGGCAGCCGGTCTTCGCAAAGATCCGCGCCGGCTACGACCGCGCCAATGCCTGCGGTGGCGTGATGATGTCGGAAGAGGCGGCGGACATGGGCGTGTGGCTGGGGCAGTTGCCGCCGGCCGTCGTGCCGGAGTTTCGCTGGCGCAACGGACGGACGCTGTTGCTGCTGGGCGTCTCGGCGCTCTTCGCGGCGACGGCGTTGTTGCTGCCGGAGCGGCTGACGCATCTTTCCAATCATCGCCCGCTGGCCATCGGGCAGATTGTCGAACAGTTGCAGGCTGAGGTGCAGACGCTCGTGCAGGAAAAAATCGTGGACGAAAAAAGATCCGGCGACCTGCAAAAGCAGCTTTCCGAACTGCAAAAGGATTCCTCCGCCTACGACCCGAACAAAACCTGGGAGGCGCTTGACCACATCAAACAATCCAATTCCGATGCCGCCAAACAGGCGGCGGAGGAAGCCATCGCCAAGACGGAATCGCTCACCGAGGCGGAAGCCCTGGCACAGGCGATGCAGCAGGCGGCCGAATCGGGCATGAGCGAGGCCACGGCGTCGCAGGCCGCGCAGGATCTCGCCTCGTTGATCAACTCGGCCAAGCTGGAGCAGGGGATTTTGAACGGCAAGATACCGGCGGAACTGTTGGCGGGCTTGAACGGTTTGAACAAGGAGCAGATGGAAAAATTAATGAAGGCGCTGGAGCTGAACAAGAGTTTGTTGAGCCTGACGATGAGCAATCTGGCCAGACTCAAACTGATTGATCCGGCCACGCTCGCGAAATGCCAGAACGCCGGTCAATGCAAAAACCCCGGCGCGCTCGCGGATTATTTGTCCACCTGCACGAACAGTTGCAACGCGCTGGGCATGTGCCTGTCATTGTGTCGGGATGGCCGAGCGGGCGGACGCGGCGGGCCGGGCGCGGAAATGTCCTGGGACAACGACACGTCGGAGGCGGATCAGAAATTTCAGGAGCACGCCCTGCCGCCCTCGTCGCACCTGGACGATGCGCAACTGGTCGGCGTGAGCAAGGCCGCGCCGGAGTTGGCGAAAAACGATGTCGCTGCCGGTCATGGCGCGCTCGACAACACTGTCGCCAGCGGCGGCTCGGCGCACGCGCAGGTGGTTTTGCCGGAGCATCGGCAGGCGGTGCGGAAGTTTTTTCAGAGAGATGGGAAATGAAACGTGATGCGTGAAACGTGAAGAAGAAAATCACGTTTTACGTTTCACGCACCACGGGTCGTGAATTAAGAAAACCAATTTGAATAGATCATTATGCCTGACCAAATCCTGAAGCCGGAAGAATTGCAGCCCGCCGCCGAGCTGGCGCGCAAAACTTTGGAGCAGCTCGACCGGATTTTGCTCGGGCGCCAGGAACTTCACCGCCTCGTGCTCATCGGGGTTTTATCGCGCGGCCATGTTCTGCTTGAAGGCCTGCCCGGTCTCGGCAAGACGGCGCTGGTCAAAACCATCGGCCAGATTCTCAAGCTCGATTTCAAGCGCATTCAGTTTACGCCCGACCTGATGCCGGGCGACGTTCTCGGCACTCATATTTTGCAGGAGACCAGTTCCGGCAAGCGCGAACTGATCTTCCAGCCCGGACCGGTGTTCACGAACATTTTGCTCGCCGACGAAATCAACCGCGCCTCGCCCAAGACGCAGTCAGCCATGCTGGAGACCATGCAGGAAAATTGCGTGACGCTCCTTGGCACCACGCGTCCGCTGCCGCAGCCGTTCTTCGTGCTCGCGAGCCAGAACCCGATTGAACTCGAAGGCACGTATCCGTTGCCCGAGGCGCAACTGGATCGTTTTCTTTTCCGCGTGATGTTCGACAACGTGGACGCGGAAGTTCTCGAACAGATCATTTCCCAACGCCGCCGCGGCGAACTGCCCGCCCCGACCTGGCAGATGGAACGCGCCGAGTTGGAAAGGCTGTTTGCGACGATGGGGAAAATTTACCTACCGAGTCCGGTGGCGTGTTACATCGCGCGCCTGGTTTCCGCCACGCACCCTGGCGGCGCGGAGGCCACGGAGCCGGTGAACAAATACGTCAGCTACGGCGCCTCACCGCGCGCGGCCATTGCGATGGCCGAAGCTGCGCGCGGAAACGCGCTCGTCGCCGGGCGGCCGAGCGTCGGGTTTGAGGACGTGAAAGTCGTGGCGCAGCCGGTGTTGAACCATCGGTTGATTTTGAATTACCAAGCGCGTTTTGATCGCATGACGCCGGCCAAGCTCGTCGCGGAATTGCTTGGCCGACTGGACGAGACGGGATTGAATCTTCCGAAGGATGTGGAACTGAAAGGAAAGGCGGAATGAAGTGTGGAAGTAGATGCAGCGTGGGGAGCGTATTGGCGTTTTTCTTCATTCTTCATTTTTCATTCTTCATTTCCCCTGGCCGCGCCGCCGACTTCGGGGATGTTTCCGTGTCCGCCTCGGCGATGTATTCCGGCAACACGTTTCATGGCTACAGCGAAATCCGTGTGACGCTGGCGAATCGCTCGGCGGGCCGGACCCACGTCATCACCCTGACCGCCCCTCATCAATCGTGGAACAACGGCAACAGCATTGGGCGGCTGGCACGCTCGGTGAAATTGGAACCCGGCACCCGGGAGGTCGTGTCCTTGTTGCAGCCGCCGCTGCCGGCCAACGGCGACGGCAACGTGCGCGTGGAAGTGGACGGCCGCCACGAAGGCGAAGTCCGCGCGCCGAACGGCAACAGTCATTGCGCCCAATATTCCGCGCGCGGCGACCACCTGGCCACGGTGCTCATCAGCCGCAGCCTGAACTTTGACGACGCGGAGCGCGTGTTCAAGACGCAACACGATGCGTTCACCGCAGCGATGGCGGTCGGCCCGCCGGACGCGAAAACTTCCAGTGCCGGCGGCTACGCCACCACCAGTTGGATGCCCGACACCCGGCGCAACAATCGGACGAACTGGCTGGAGCTGGATTACGCAACGCCGCAGGTGGTGAACAAGATTTTCATCCACAGCACCCAAACGCCTTCCACTTCCGGCGTTATCACGCTGATCGGGATTTCCGGCACCAACCTGGCGCAGATCGCCATGACGGCCGGCGCGTCGGTGAGTTCAAGCGGCTCGACCACCATCGTGGAATTTGCCATTCCGACCACCATCGAGCCGGTGAAAACGGTGCGGTTGAATTTTGGGAAGGAGCAGCCCTGGCGCATCGGCATTGATGCGGTCGAGATTTCCGGCCCCGCTCCCGCCCAGTGGGCTTCCGCAGCCCGGGCCAGCAGCGACAACAGCGCGTCGGTGGCGTCCTACGGTGCCCGGGCAAATGCCGACGCGGTCGAGACTTTGCGCGCCGAATCACCGGTCGCGGAGTGGAGCGAAAACTGGCTGGCCTACACGCCGTTCGACGTGATCATCCTTAACGCGGCGGACCTGAGTTCGCTGTCGGCGGCGGTGCGCTCGGCGCTGGGCGATTATTTGTCGGCGGGCGGAAATGTCGTGATCCTCGGCCAGGCGGCTTTGCCGGCGGCGTGGGATTCGGCGCAGAAAAAATATCTGACGGACGGAGTGGAACACGCCGTTGGTTTCGGGCGTTGTATCACATTCGGCACGGAAAATCCTGCCATGCTGGAGACCAAATCCATCCAGACCTTGCGCGAGGTTGTTCGCAATTCAGCGATGTACTGGCAAGTCCTGCCACGTGACAGCGGAGCCGCCAATGCCGCGTTGCCGGTCGTTGAAAACCTGAAAATCCCCATGCGCGGCATTGTCATCATCATGGTGGCGTTCATCATCATCATCGGACCGGTCAACATCATCTACCTCAACCGCCGCCAGCGCCGGACGTGGATGCTGTGGACCATTCCCGCGATTTCCATTGTCACCACGCTGATTGTTTTTGCCTACAGCCTGCTGCGCGAAGGCATCACGCCGGACACACGCATCGCGGGACTGACGGTGATTGACCAAGCCAGCCATCATGCGACGACCGTTGGTGTGACCGCCTTTTATTGTCCGCTCACGCCGAGCCGCGGGCTGCAATTTGAATACGGCACCGAGGCGACGCCGTTGGTCAGTTTTGGCTATGGTGCCGGCTCGGCGCGCGAAGTGGACTGGACGCAGGCGCAGCATTTTTCGCGCGGCTGGGTGTCGTCCCGCGTGCCGGCGCATTTTCATCTGCGCAAATCCGAGACGCGCCGCGAACGCATCCAGGTGGTGAATGAAAATGGGAGGTTGCAAATCGTCAACGGCCTGGGCGCACCGATCAAATCCATCTGGGTGGCATATCCCACGAAACCGGCGGCCCATGTCGCGGCCGGATTGAATTTTTATCATGCGGAAAATGTCGCCCCCGGACAAAACGCCGGCCTGATTCCGGTGGAGCTGCATCCGTCACCGCTATTCGGCGGCGCGGAGGGAATGTTGCGCGACCTTAGCTTTGCGGCCAAGGCGGATTCGCTCGATTCGCTCGCCAACACGGCAGCCATGAATTTATTGCCGGACAGCTACCTCGCCGTGCTGGACGGAAACCCGTTCATCGAAAACGCGCTCGGCTCCGCCGCCAGCCCGAAGCGCACCAAAAGCTCGGCGGTGGTGTTTGGGATGCTGGAGGCAGGCGAAACGAAATGAAAGTCCAGGTCAAAAATTTACGGAAGGAATTCGGCCAGACCGTGGCGGTGGACAACATCTCGTTCGAGTTTGATTCCGGCCACGTCTTCGGTTTCGTCGGCCCGAACGGCGCG
>JANYDP010000375.1 GCA_025363535.1 Verrucomicrobiota bacterium
CGCATCGCGAACAAAACGGGTTTGCTTCCCAAGCGCGTCGGTGTAGTTGGTCAAGCCGCGCGCAGCATACTCGAAGCTTTCAAGTCCCGACATGGTTTGACCTTGTCCGCCGAGTACACGCCGCTCTACCACGCGATCCAAAAAGTCGTAACCATTCGTGGTAACTACTCCGTTGCGATCCGTCGCGCGCACCAGACGGCCATACTCGTCAAACTCACTCTGCGAAAGGTATAGTTGATTCCCGCCCGCGCCCGCCTTGACCGACTTGGTTTGATTGAGGTCATTATAGCCAAGTTCGATTTGATGTCCGCCGCTGTCCAACGCGGTCACGAGCCGTTCGAGATCGTCATAGGTGTAGTTGAGTTGGTAGCCGTCAGGATAAACAGCATTGGTGAGTTGTCCGGCAAGGTTGTAGCTGAACGTGGTCACCAACGCATGGCCCCCGTTCCAGCGCATGATCTGGCTCGGCGCGCCGCAGCCGCAATACTCATACACGGTGGCCGCGCCGCTGGCGTTCGTCACGGCCATGAGTTGCCGCACTTCGTTATACTTGTAGCGCGTCCAATTCCCCAGCCGGTCGCTCATGCCTGCGAGATCAAGCTTGTCCCAATGGTTCGAGATATAACTGCCGTCCGGGAACGCCGTCGCCGTCAGCCGGTTCAAGCCGTCGTAACTATTCACCGTAACCAATCCAAGCTCGTTGGTTTGCGTCGTCACATTGCCGTCTTTATAGGTATAGGAATTCGTCCTGAACCCGAGATCAATCGTCTGCGCCAGAAAGCCGGTGTAAGTTCCGCTCGTGTAATACAAATTGGTCGTCACGAGTCCGCCGGGATATTGAATGCTCGTGACCTTCATTCCGTTCGTGTCATGCGTGTAGCGGGTGACTTCATTCAGCGCGTTGGTCACGGAGGCCAGCAAATTGGGAATGGTGGGATGATACCCATAGCCGCGCACGGCCTCACCGCGCGGGCCGGTGACGTTTTGCAAGGTGCGACCATCGCCATCGTAGATGTTTTCGTAAGTGTAGGTGGCGCTGTTCAAGTGGCGCGTGATGTTCGTCGGCCTGCCCCAGTCATTGCGCGCGATGTCGAGTTCCATGCTCGTGCCCTGCGAATAGCCCGTGCCATTCCACACCACTTTCGTGACGCGCTGCTGTGTGCCGGCCATGACAGGATCGGTCTGTCCTTGGTATTGATAATAGACCTGGCCGCTGCGGACATCGTCCACGTCCGGATGCAGCACCGGTCCGGCGGTGGCGCTGGGGCTGTCGGTGATTAACAACTTGTCGCCGAAACCTTGCAGCAGCCAGTGCTGGAGCGAAGCTTTCCAATAATCCGCCGCCGGCATATCGAGGTAGTTGGCCTTGCCCGTTGCGCTGATGGCGGCATACTGTGCGCGGTTCCAATGAAAGCTGTTGCGGGCGTAAGTCTGCGCGTCCGTGTTGGCGAAGGTTCCGGCGATGGCGCTGCCATTGGTTTGCGAGCGGTAGGCATACAGTTGAAGGGAACCATCCGCCTCGGTGATTTCAATGGCGCGGTTGGTCAGCCCGCCATATCCGGGTGGGTTGGTCGAGTCAAAGTAACTGAAGGAGGTATTGCCATAGGGAGTTTGCAACTGGGTGATGACGTTGGTCTTGGTGTAGGTAAAGCTGGCGGTCAGGCCGGCCAGATCGGTGATGGAGGCCAGCACGCCGCCCGCGCCATAAGTAAAGTAAGCGCTCCGTCCATACGGATCCGTCACGGAAGTAATCAGGTGTGGAAAGCTGGTGTTGGTGTAACCGAGGGTGCAAACGCGACCATCGCGATCCACCAACTGTTTCAAACGCGCCTTTTCATTCGCACCCGAGCCTTGTGTTTCCCACTCGTACTTTGTGGCCCGACCATAGCGATCCAGCCGCTGGCTGAGAAAGGCATACTGGCGACCCTGCGGATTCGTCCATAACGAGCCATACTGGTTTTGCGAGCCGGTGGGGGAGTTGATGGCTTTGGTGCCGCTGCTGGAGATCGCCGATGAGCCACCTGAGTGGCCGCCGAACGAACCCATGCGCCGACCGCTGCGATATTCCGGCTGGCTGCCATCCACGAGGAACACAGCCTGACCGCCGCCGGCCAGGTAGTTGGTGATGGCCGCTGCCGCATTCATTTCCAAAGTCCCCAGCCAGTTGCACTCCCACTTGTCACCGAACCCGCCGAGGTTTTGCCGCCGATCCTCCCATTCATCGCGATGCTTGTAACTCAGCTTGAGTTCCATCCACTGACCATTGGCGAGCCGGTAACGGAACGGCGTGTCATGCAGCCACAGGTTGATGAAGGGTTCGGACACGCGCCACACCGGCATCCCACAGGGAGAGTTGGTGCCTTGCGGCCCGTCATTGGCCGAGGGCGGATCGCAGTTGTTATCCTCGTCATCCTGATCGTTGGCGTCCTGGGGAATGAGGAAACAATTGTTCGTTTCATAGCCGAGACAAGGAGTGGGTACCACGGCCCGGGCTGGTTCGGCTGGCCAAGTTAACATTACCCCAACCCAGAGCATCGCCTGCCACCGGGAAGTCATCCGCCTGATATATGTTCTCATAAGTTACCTTTCGTAGTGGTCAGGGGAGATGAGAGCCGTTGCCCGGTCGGGTAATCATTACTTTGAACGGCTGGTCCGCCACGTTGGGATCGGTGCCATTGAGAACTTCCTCCCCATCCATCCAGCCGTCGCCATCCGAGTCCGGGTTATGCGGATCGGTATGGCTCACCAGGAGTTCATAGGCGTCCGTCAAGCCATCCTCATCACTGTCCAGCGGCGTGCCGAGAATAAAGAACGCGGCTGAGTTCAGGATATGGAAGCTGTAAATGCCGCAGTTGATTCCCTGCCCCAGCCACGACCACGGCACGTTGTTGAGCGGAGAATCCAATGCGCCCGCCGCGAACACGTCATACAATCCGCCCGCGAGTCCGCCGGAAATGGTCAGGCTGACAATCATCGCGCCCCCGCCCGGCACCGCCGTCGGATTTTTGATGAACACGTTGGTGCCCGTGGTGCAACCACCCTCCATGCCCTGCCATTGCAAGTCGCCCGCTCCCATCACCGCGCGAAACACCGGCGCGGGAGCATCCGGTGGCGACGAACCAAGGTTGGCCGGGTTCTGCGGGTTGATTAGGAAGGCCAGCGACCCGCTCATATAGTCGCCGATGACAACACTGTGGCTGACCGGGTAATCATAAGTGTAAAGATCATCAAACATCCCGTGCGCCTGATTGTTCCCCGTGCGGTCGCTGCCGAGGAAAAATCCGTTCGCCAAGACCGCCGGACCGGGAAAGTTAGTCAGACCGATGCCACTGGCGGCCAGACTGCCATCCAAGTAGAGCAGCGAATTGGTCGGCGTGTAACTCAGCGCAAGGTTGTGCCAGCGGTTTGTCTTCCACTCGATCGGCGCGGACAGATAAGTCACCGCCGGCCCGCCATTGGTCTGGACGGAGAAATAAACATTCGCGCCGGCGGGATCCACATAGAGACTCCACCAGCCATTGCTGTTCACCGATCCCACTTCGAGCAAGCGTCCCCAGTTGCCCGGCCCGTTACCACCCGCATTGGTGCCAGACCAACGGGGTGCAAACCACAGAATGACGCTGCCCCTGTTGACCATGAGATTGGTTGTGCCGTCGTTTTCCGTGACGTGGTATTGCAGCCACGCCGCGTTCGTGCTGTCAACGACCGCCGAAGCCGGGCCATCGCCCCAATTCGACACGGCGAGGTTGGTGAATGAAACCGGCGCGTAACCCAGATCGGAAACCCAGGTGTTGGTATCCACGAACGACCACCCCATGAGCGGCGTGCCATAGTTGAAGCTGTTGGTGAAGGGCGATTGGGAGAAACAAGCGGTGGCAACGGAAAGCAGCGCGACCGACAGCAACCTGCCGTGGATAAAGCGAAGCCGTGAGCTTTGAAGCAACCCGCACCTTGCGTTTGACCTTTTCATAATCAGTCCTTCCGCCGTGTTTCCACCTGCCAGTGATTCCTTGAGTTCGTTTTTACACCCGCCGGGGAATTACGCAAGCAAATAAATACAGTCTCAAGACGGTGGTTCGATGCAGGTATTCTTGCTTCCGTTTCGGTCAGTGGCGGGAACACATAGACATCGCAAGATTCTCGGCGAAACAATCCGCTTGTCTCGCAAACGCATCGGCATGAGCCAGGAACGGCTCGCCGAGAAGGCGGAATTGCACCACAACTTCATTGGCGAAATCGAACGTGGCGAAAAGGCGGCCACGATTGACACCCTTGTGAAAATATCTAAAGCACTTGGGGTGCGGGTGGGCATCTTGGTGAAGGATATTTGACTGCGGTTGTGGATTTCTTGCACCCATTCAAGGTGCCATTTCCCCATCGAAAGAAGCGAACGACCGGGAAAACATGCGTTTGCAAGGGGATGCAGAGATGGGGCTGCACCCCTGTAGAACGTGTTCTGCAAGAGTGCAGGGCTTGTTCTGCAAGGATGCACCTCAAGCACTGCAAGGGTGCAGGGCTTGTTTTGCAAGGGCACCGATCAAGCACTGCCAGAGCGCATGGCCTTTTCTGCATGGGTGCATGACACGCGCTGCAAGGGGGCTGTTCACGCCAGGCACCCACGCAGAATTTCCGGTGCAAGGACGCGGAGCGCGGTCAGCTTGGGCGCAGCTCCGGATCAGCGCGGTGCGGCTTTGGAAATAACAAGTTACTACCCTCGACGGAAATGAGGCGGGTGGATAAGGCAGAACCAAGCCCCGGCAACTCCGTATTGAATATCCCGGGAAAATTTCCATTGTGCGCATTGTTCCGTCGCCCGATAGTGACGCGAATCAAATTTTAGCCGTCATGCCAATGATCAAACCAATGTCATCGCCCGCCGCGAGGCACCCCAATTACAAATGGTGGGTCGTCGCGATGCTGTGGTTCGTCTGCTTCTTCAACTACGCGGATCGGCAATCCATTTACTCGGTGTTCCCGAAACTCAAGGAGGAATTCGGCTTCGACAAAGTTCAACTCGGCCTCATCGGCTCCGCGTTCATGTGGGTGTATGCGGGCGGCGCGCCGTTCGCCGGCTACATCTGCGACCGGTTCCGGCGCAAAGACCTCATCCTCGGCGGCTGCCTGTTCTGGAGTTTCGTCACCGTCACGACCGGCTGGTGCGGCAAACTCTGGCAGTTCGTCACCGTCCGCGCGCTGGAAGGATTTGGCGAAACCTTTTATTTCCCCGCCAGCATGTCGCTCACGAGCGATTATCACGACCGGCGAACCCGCTCACGGGCATTATCGTTCCATCAATCCAGCGTTTATCTCGGCACGATTCTGGGAAGCTGGGCGGGCGCGTGGATTGCGGAACGACTCGGCTGGCGCGTCGGGTTTTATTGCTTCGGCGGCCTGGGCATGTTGCTGGCGCTGGTGCTCTACAAATTTCTCCGCGAACCCGCACGCGGCGAAGCCGAATCCGCCAGCGGCGAACTGGCGGCGCACGGGATTGTCGAAGTCCCGCCGCTCTCCATCGGGGAAACTTTGAAGGTCATTTTCCACACGCCCGTCGTGCCGTTGCTGATGCTCGCATTCCTCTGCGCCAACTTTGTCGCCACGATTTTTCTCACCTGGACGCCGACGTTCCTGGTCGAGAAGTTTCATTTCAAACTGGCCAGCGCGGGCTTGTCCGGAACGGTCTTCATTCATCTGGCCAGCGCGTTCAGCGTGCCACTCGCGGGTCTGCTCGCGGACAAGATTTCGCGACGCTTTGCGGGCGGACGCATGGCGATCCAAGCGGCGGGACTTTTGGTGGGCGCGACGTTTGTATTCCTCGTCGGCCACACCGGCGACAAGACCACGCTGCTCATCGCCATGACGGTGTTCGGTTTTTGCAAAGGCTTTTACGATTCGGGAATTTTCGCATCACTGTTCGACTCCATTGAGCCGCGCGCGCGCGGCACGGCGGCGGGCATCATGAACACGGTGGGCTGGGGCGGCGGCGCGCTCGGGCCGCTCTTCGTGGGACTGGCTTCCAAATACGGCGGCAAGCCCACCGAGATGGAAAACATGAGCGACGCCATCGCGTTTGGCGGCGCGGTTTACCTGCTGGGGGCGGGGTTGCTCGGCGCGGCTATTTACTTTGCGTCCCGGAAAAACCCCGCCAGCCGTCCAACTCCAGTGGGATGAATCGGCGAATAGCAACAAACACCATGAAATTTTAGGGAAAGTGCTTTACACCGCGCCGGGAAAAATTAAACTCCTGACTTGCTAATCAAAGAAAAAAGTATGGAAGCGAAAGTAAAGACGATTGAATCATTCAAACTGCACGACCGCGACACCGGTTCCGCCGACGTGCAGATTGCCCTTCTCACCCAACGGATCAACCACCTGACCGAACATCTGCAGACCAGCAAAAAGGATCACAGCTCGCGTCGCGGATTGCTCATCATGGTCGGTCAACGCCGCCGCCTGCTGGATTACCTCCACAGCACGGACGTGAGCCGCTACACCGCGATCACGAAAAAGCTCAAACTGCGCCATTAATTCCAGCCGCAGCCGATCTCTTTTAGTCTCTCCAAAGCTCTCGGCTGCCTGTTAAACCAAACCGGCACTCGCGGACGGTTTAGTTTATTCACCAAACACCCCGCGAAAAATTTTCGCTGACCCTGGGTGATTTCAATCAGCTCCGACCACGCTCGGAGTTCACTGAAGTTTCTCGGCGGCAGCGGAGGAAAGAAAACCATGTCATATAAAATCACCGCCCCACTCGGGGACAAACAGATCACCATTGAAACCGGCAAGCTGGCCAAACAGGCCGACGGAGCCGTCACGGTTCAACTCGGCGAAACCGTCATCGTCGTCGCCGCCGTTGCCGCGACCAAGGCCAAGGAAGGCCAGGACTTCTTCCCGCTCACCGTGGATTACCGCGAGAAGGCCGCTGCCGCCGGAAGATTTCCCGGTGGCTACTTCAAACGCGAAGGCCGTCCGACTGAAAAGGAAATCCTCACCTGCCGCCTCACTGACCGTCCGATTCGTCCGCTATTCCCCAAAGGCTGGTATAACGAAGTGCAGGTGCAGACCGTCCTCCTCAGCGCGGACGGCGAAAACGATCCCGATATTCTCAGCATCATTGGCGCGTCGGCCGCGCTGACCGTCAGCGACATTCCGTGGGACGGCCCGCTCGGCGCGGTGCGCGTCGGACGTGTCGGCGGCAAGTTCATCGCCAACCCCACCCACGCCGAACAGGCGGACAGCGATCTTGACCTCGTCTATGTGGGCAATGCCACCGACATCGTCATGTATGAAGGCGCGGCCAAGGAAATCACCGAAGCCGACTTCAACGCCGCGCTCGTTTACGCGCAGGAAGTCATCCAGCCGCTGATCACCGCGCAGAAGGAACTCGCCGCCAAGGCCGGCAAACCCAAGCGCCAGATCACGCTCAACATCGTTCCTGACGAAATCCTCCACGAAGCCAAGAAGCTCGCGGGCGACCGTTTCGTCCCCGCCCTGCTCACCCCCGGCAAGCTCGCCCGCGAAGGCGCGTGCAAAGCCATTCAGGATGAAGTCGGCGTGAAGCTCGTCGAAAAATTTGGCGCGGAAAAAGTCACCAAGTTCGTCATCAACGACGCGTTCTACTACATCCAGAAGGAAGCCGTTCGCAGCCTGATCCTGGACGGTGGCAAACGTCTCGACGGCCGCACCTTTGACACCGTGCGTCCGATCTCCAGCGAGGTTGGCATCCTGCCCCGCGCCCACGGCTCCGCGATTTTTGCCCGTGGCGAAACGCAGGCCGTCTCGCTCGTCACCCTGGGCACCGGCGAAGACGCGCAGGAATTTGATTCCTACACCGGCGGCAAGACCGAGAAGAAATTCATCCTGCACTACAACTTCCCGAATTTCTCCGTCGGCGAAACCGGCCGCATCAGCGGTCCCGGCCGCCGCGAAATCGGCCACGGCGCGCTGGCTGAGCGCAGCATCGAGCCGATGATCCCGCTCGACACCTATCCCTACGCCGTCCGTGTAGTCAGCGAAATCATGGAATCCAATGGCTCCACCTCGATGGCTTCAGTCTGCGGTGGCACGCTCGCGCTGCTGGATGCGGGTGTTCCAATGATTCGCCCGGTTGCCGGCATCAGCGTCGGCATTTGCACCGACCTCGACGCGAACAAGAAAATTGCGCGCTACAAACTTCTTACCGACATCATCGGCTGGGAAGATCATTACTGCGACATGGATTGCAAAATCGCCGGTACGGAAAAAGGCATCACCGGCTTCCAACTCGACTTGAAGTTGAAAGGCATTCCGCACGCGCTCATGGCTGAGACCGTTGAGAAAGCCCGCGTCGCCCGCATGTTCATCCTCGGCGAAATGGCGAAGACCTTGTCCACTCACCGCGCCGACATCAGCAAGTACGCGCCGCGCATTGAGACGATCAAGATCAATCCCGAAAAGATCGGCCTGCTCATCGGGCCAGGCGGCAAGAACATCAAGAAGCTCGTCGAAGAATCCGGTTGCGAAATCAACATCGAAGACGACGGCACCGTGAACATCTTCTCCGTGTCGCCCGAAGGCATGAAGATCGCGCGCGAAGCCATCGCCGGCATGACCGCCGAAGCCGAGATCAACAAGATCTATCGCGGCAAGGTTGTCACGATCAAAGAATTCGGCGCGTTCGTCGAATTCCTGCCCGGCAAGGATGGCCTCTGCCACATCAGCGAGCTGGCCAATTTCCGCGTCAAGCAGACCGAAGACATCGTCAAGATGGGCGATGAAATCTGGGTCAAGTGCCTGGGCGTGGACGAAAAAGGCCGCGTGCGTCTCTCCCGTCGCGCCGCGATGGAAGACCGCGACAAGGAAATGGGCACGCCCGCCGAACAGCCGCCCGCCGGTTACGAAAACCAGCCCGCTGGCGAACCATCCGGCGAGCGTCCACAGCGTCCCGAGATGCGCGAACGCCGCGATCAAGGCCCGCACCGCGACCGGCCCCAACGCAACTAATTAGTTCGCGATCAAACTTCACAGGCGAGCCGGCAACGGCTCGCCTTTTTTTATTGGTTCGGGGTTGTTTGAAACAAGCGTAAAAAATTCCCCACTCCGTGATTCCCAAATCAAACGCGCCCGGCTAAATTTTGTTCACCGATGAAACGTCCGCTGGCATGGGTGGCGTTGAGTTACGGAGGCGGGCTGCTGCTGGCAGAGTTTTTTCAACCGCCCCTGACGCTGCTCTTTGCCTGCACCCTGACCCTGGCCGTGGCGACCATCGCCATCGCCATCACCCGCGCCCGCAGTTTTCTTCTTTGGCCGCTCTTGTTCTTCGCTGGCTGGATCAATCTCGTCTCCCGCACCGCCGTCATTTCCCCAAACGATCTCCGTGTCTGTCAAAACGGCGCGGCGGAAATTGTCAGCGTGCGCGGCGTGCTGATCGAAACTCCCACCCAACGCGTTTACGTCCACGACGAACGCGAAACCTGGCGGACGATGGCCCGCGTCCAAGTCACCGGCCTGCAACAGCACGACCACTGGCGGCCCGCGTTTGGAAACGTCGTCGTCGTGAATCCCGGTCGGCTGCCGGAAAATTGTTTCGCCGGCCAAACCGTTGAAATCACTGGTGTGCTCGCACCGCCGCCCGGACCACTGGCGGAGGGGCTGTTTGATTTTCAAACCTATCTGCGGCGGCAGGGGATTTATTTCCAGCTCAAAACCGAATCGTCCAACGACTGGCGCGTGCCCGCACCCGCCGCCGTCACCGCTCCCCTGCCCGACCGTTTTCGCGCGTGGGCGGGCCAAGCCTTGGCGCTCGGCCTGCCAGTGAAAGACGAATCGTTGCAGCTCGAACGCGCGCTGACGCTCGGCGACAAGAGCGTCCTGACCGAGGAGATTTCCGAACCATTCGTGCGCGCCGCGACTTACCACATTTTTGCCGTGGACGGTTTGCGGATGGCGATCATCTTCGGAATTTTCTTTGCCCTGTTCCGTGTACTCGGTTTGCCGCGCGCCGGCTGCGCGTTGCTGTTGCTGCCGTTGATCTGGTTTTACACGGCGCTGACCGGCTGGCCCGCCTCCGCCATTCGCGCCACCGTCATGCTCTCGATCATCATCGGCGGCTGGATTCTGAAACGCCCGAGTGAACTGCTCAATTCCCTCTTCGCCGCCGCGCTGGTCATTCTGCTTTGGGATCCGCAGCAGTTGTTTCAAGCCGGGTTTCAACTCTCCTTCGTCGTGGTGCTGTGCATCATCCTCATCGTCCCGGCCTTCGACGCACTGAGTCAGCGCCTGTTGCAACCCGATCCGCTGCTGCCCGAATCAGCGCAGCCGCGCTGGCGGAAATTTCTCAACCCACCCGCGCACCATTTCCTTAACCTCCTGTTTGTCTCGCTCGCCGCGTGGCTCGGTTCCATTCCGCTGGTGGCCGAATATTTTCACATCCTCACGCCCGTCAGCGGGCCGGCCAACGTGGTCGCCGTGCCGCTGTGCGCGCTGGTGCTGGTGAGCAACTTTCTGAGTCTCCTGCTCGCGGGCTGGCTGCCCGGCGGCGCGGAAATGTTCAACCACGCCGGGTGGTTTCTCATGGAGTGCATCCGCGTCAGCAGCCATTGGTTTGAACAGTGGCCGGCGGCCTATCACTACGTCGCGGCTCCGAGTTTGTTCGCCACGATTTTTTATTACGCGTTGTTGCTCGGGGTTTTTACCGGCTGGCTGTTGCAACCCCGCTGGCGCATCTGGAAAATCACCGGCTTCGTTTTGGCAACCTTCATCTGGTGCCTGCAATGGCAGCGCGAACATTCCGCCACCCGGTTGACCGTCCTGCCCTTGAGCGGTGGCAGCGCGATTTATTTTGACGCGCCAGGAAGCAGAGATGACCTGCTGGTGGATTGCGGAAACTCCAACAGCGTCGCGTCCGTGATGAAACCCTTCTTGCGGGCACAAGGCGTAAACCATCTTCCCCAACTGGCGTTGACTCATGGCGACGTGCGACACGTCGGCGGTGTGAAATTACTGGCCAGCCTTTTCCCGGTCAGACAACTGGTTACCAGCCCGACCCATTTTCGTGCGCCCACATATCGGTCGGCGCTGACGGAGTTTTCCCACATTCATCACGAGCTGAATCGTGGCGATATGATCGCGGGCTGGACCGTGTTGCACCCTGACTCCGCCGATCATTTCACCGAGGCGGACGACAGCG
>JANYDP010000406.1 GCA_025363535.1 Verrucomicrobiota bacterium
GATGAACGCGGCGATTCACGGCATCATGTTCGCCACGTCGGGACGCGAGTGGCACGAGGCATTTAATTATATCAACGACGCCGGCCACGCGGAGAACGGTGTGTATGCCGTGCGCGCGCTTTATGGTTTCGATGGCATGACGTTCGATGCGTTGAAAGGTTTTCGCAGCATCAGCAGCAAGCTCACCGGCCACGGCGAATCGCACATCAATCCCGAAGGCGTTTTGATGAGCAACGGCCCGCTCGGCAGTTCGCTCCCGCAGGCGCAAGGTCTCGCCATCGGCGACAAGGTGGCGAAGCGCGACCGCGTCACCATCTGCGTTGTCAGCGACGGCGCGAGCATGGAAGGCGAAGCCAAGGAAGCCTTCGCCGCGATTCCCGGCCTCGCCGCGAAAGATCGTGTGAATCCTTTTGTGCTTTTGATTTCCGACAACGACACCAAGCTCTCCGGCCGCATCACGAAAGATTCGTTCTCCATGCAGCCGTCATTTGCCGCGATGCCGGCGCTCGGCTGGAATGTGATTCAAGTGCCGCACGGAAATGATTTGCAGGAAGTTTATCTCGCCGTCGAACGCGCCATCGCCGCCGCGAAAGCGAATCCGAAGCAGCCCGTCTGCATCATCGCGAAAACCGTGAAGGGCTACGGCATCAAGGCCACCGAGGAAAATTCCGCCGGCGGCCACGGCTTCCCGCTCGCGAATGGTGAGAAGATTTGCGACTGGATGACGGAACTTTTCAAAGGCGACACCGTTCCTGCCGACTTGGCGACGTGGGCGCAATCGCTCCGCGCCGATTGGGAAAAATCCGAGGCCGCGAAAAAAGCCAAGGCTGATGCGGCTGCCGCTGCTGGCACACCCGCGCCCGCAAAACCGAAGACGGACAAAGTCCAAGCCGGTCTCGCCAAAGCCGCCGTGCGCGCGGCGACGGAAGGACTGCCGGTCTATTCCATTTCGGCAGACGTGCAAGGCTCGACGGGCATCAGCTTTTTCCAAAAAAGTTTTCCCGACCGCTTCATCGAGGTCGGCATCGCGGAATCAAACATGATCAGCGTCGGCGCGGGAATGTCGAAAGCCGGATTCATCCCCATCGTGGACACGTTCGGCCAGTTCGGTGTGACGAAGGGAAATCTCCCGCTCACGATGGCCGCGCTTTCGCAAGCCCCGGTCATCGCGATGTTCTCGCACATCGGTTTTCAAGACGCGGCGGATGGCGCATCGCATCAGGCCACAACTTACTTCGCTGCGACCAGTTCGATTCCCCACACCGTCGTCATCGCGCCAAGCTGCTTCGACGAAGCGGAATCGTTGATGTATCAAGCCATCCAGCAGTTCGCCGCTGACCGCGCGGCGGGCAAGGATGGCAACAGCTACCTCTTCTTCGTCGGGCGCGAAAATTATCCACTGACGTGGATCGAAGGCGCGAAGTATCCGTGGGGCAAGGCGCAAGTGCTTTCCACCGGCAGCGACGTTGTCCTCATCGGCTGCGGCGTGTTGGTGAACAAAGCGATTGAAGCCGGAAAACTTCTCGCTGCGAAAGGCGTGAAAGCCACCGTCATCAGCAACCCGTTCGTAAACCGCGTGGACATCGAAAGCATCGGCGCGGCGGTGAAGGCGTGCGGCGGCAAAGTCGTGACGATTGAAGATCACCAGATCATCGGCGGCATGGGCGCGCAGGTGTCGCACGCGCTGTCCGAAGCGGGCATCGCACACACGATCAAGACGCTGGGCATTGACGACGAGTTTGGCCAGTCGGCTTACATGGCGGAAGAACTTTACGTGAAACATGGACTGGTCGCGCCGAAGATGTCGGAGGCGGCGCTGGCTCTGCTCGGCAAATAGAGAAGTTGGAACCGTGCCTATCCGTTTGGTTGCCAATTAAGAAAAACGCAGAGGCGCAGAGAACGCGGAGTTGCGCGGAGTTGCGCGGAGTTGCGCGGAGCAAACATTTCTCTGCGCCTCTGCGTTGAATTTTCATCATGTTTGTCAAGCAAACGGATAGGCATAGTTGGAACAAAGCCTTTTCATTGAGAGCATCTAGGAAACTGGATGCTCTTTTTTTGGATTAAATTTCCGCCACGGATTTTCACAAATAAAACTCAGATTAAAACAGGAAAACCGCTCTGAATTGTTTATCTGTGCCCAGCTGTGGCAAAAGGATCAAGCCAGCGCCGTTTTGATCAGCTTCATCAGATCCGCGTGGGATTCCACGCTTTTGAGCTGCGGGAATTCCTGCTTCACCTTTTCGGGCGCGTGAATGAGGAAGCCGACGTGCGCTTCGAGCAGCATGGCGGTGTCGTTGTAGGAATCGCCCGCCGAGATGACGTGGTAGTTCAGCGCCTTGAACGCGGCCACCGCTTTCTTCTTTTGATCGGCAATGCGGAGTTGATAGCCGGCGATGCGGTCGTTTTCGACGACGAGGCGATGGCAGAGCAGGGTGGGCCAGTTCAACTGTTTGATGATCGGCTGGGCGAACTGCTCGAAGGTGTCCGACAAAATCACGACCTGGGTGAGCGTCCGCAATTCATCGAGAAAACTTTTCGCGCCGTCGAGCAGGGGCAGGGTGCTGATGACGTTCTGGATGTCGGAGAGCTTGATGCCGTGCTGATCGAGGATCGCGATGCGGTAGTGCATCAGCTTGTCGTAATCCGGTTCGTCGCGGGTGGTACGGCGGAGTTCCGGGATCTTGGTTTTTTCGGCGACGGCGATCCAGATTTCGGGCGTCAGCACGCCTTCCATGTCCAAAGTGACGATTGATTGTTTCACGGGCGCGGAGTGTTTCAAAAAGGGAGTGACGTGTCCAGCGGTACAGCAGCGTGGCGGGTGGCCAAGGGAATTCCTAGCTCGACAATCAGCGGATGAGCGGTAAGCTTTTTAATCATGATAAGGCTGAACCACCTTGTTTTATTTTTGACGGGATTTCCAGGGGTGTTTTTGGCACCGGCGCAGCCGGCGAATGACAACTTTGCGAATCGCACAGCGATTGTCTGGCCGGGAACGGATGTGTCACTCTCCGGCACGCTGGCCAACGCCACTTTTGAAAACGGCGAACCTTTTCTTGCCGGAATTTCCAGCGGACAGACGGCGTGGTGGACATGGACGGCACCGACCAATGGCCTTGTGACGTTTTCGGTTGCGGGGAAGGGGGCCGGTTCGTTGCTCACGGTTTACACCGGGAATGATTTTGCAAATCTGTCGCTGGTGGCGAGCAATAATTATCTGACGTGTTACGAACATCAGGAGTGTGGCTGCCACTGGCGGCTGAGAAATCAAACCACCTTTCATGTGGGTCGTGGCCAGGTCTATCAGGTCGCGGTGGATTCCCCGATTGTCACGGATGTTTATCTAAACCCTAATTTCAGTGCGCCCCCGCAGCCCAGCCTGGTGGTTGTCGGTGGCGGCGCTCAATTGCAAAATCCGGTATTCAATTCGACGGCGGTGCAAACGACGAATGTAGTTCCGGAAGGGGATCTGCAAATCGGCCTGCATTTCGTCCCCGCGCCGAAGAATGACGATTTTGACGGGCGCACCGTGCTCGTCGGTTCACTCAAGCGTCTTGCCGTCTCGAATGAAGGAGCCACCCGGGAGCCGGGCGAACCGGATCACTCAGGCAATCCCGGCGGCAGTTCGGTCTGGTATTCCTGGAAAGCGCCAGCTTCGGGGCGGGTGACGCTTTCCACCAACGCCGTTCCCCCGTACTTGCCTCCGACGGGTGGTTCGTTTGGTGTTTCGGCGCTCAACCTTACTTTTACAGCGTGGTCGCCGCCCACCTGCGGAAGAGAAATTGATCAAAATCCGCCTCCGGTTTTTTATCCACTATTGGCCGCCTACACCGGCACGAACATCGGCTCATTGATATCAGCGAATGTTCTGCCTGTTGCCCTGGACGCCTATCCGTACGCCATTGAATTTGATGTCGCCAAGGGCCAGACCTATCAAATCGCTTGCGACGGCAACTTGGGAGCGACTGGCACGTTCCCGCTGTTTCTCGCGCTGACCAAACCCGCGTCAAACGACAACTTCAGAAACCGCATACCGACACATGGCATCCGCGTGGCGGCCACGGGCTACAACGCCGGAGCCACGCCTGAAGCGGGCGAGCCGCTCTTGGCGGGATCCAACGGAAAAAGCGTCTGGTGGTCGTGGACGGCACCCGTCAGCGGGCCGGTCGCGATTGATTTGGGTGGCAGCGATTATACATTCCCCGTCGGCGTGTTCACCGGGACAAGTGTTTCCAACCTGACCTTGATTGCCGCAGACACAGGGGCCGCATCTTTCGACGCCGTGCTGGGACAGACTTACAAGATTGCGGTCAATGATGCTTCTGGTTTGACGGGCGCGATCAAATTAAAATTGCGGGCACCCGTGCTTGAGTTGCCATTGGCCCGGGTGCTGACCCGGTCGGTGGACGAAGTCCTGCTGAGTTACACCGTGTCGCCACATCAAGTTGTGCTGCTGCAATCATCAACCGACGGCGCGACGTGGAAGAATGTCCGCACCGCGCTGGCACGTCAGGCGACGGTGAACTTTCTCGCCCGGCCTGCGCCCACGAACACCGGCCCTTACTACCGGGCCATCGTCGTGGATTACCAGTAGCGCAGAATTCTCAAAGCAGTCAGAGCCGCCTCAAGTCGGCTACGGCAAATTCGATCCAAAACTTCCGCGTTTCGCTTTGTTTTCCTCGTGGTCTTTTGTTTAACTCCCGCCGTATGAAAAAACGGCAAGCCGTCATCAAACGTTTCACCAAGGAGACGCGCATCAATCTTTCCCTGAATCTCGACGGTGCCGGCAAGGCGGCCATCAAGACGGGCGTGCCGTTCTTCGATCACATGCTGACGCTCTTCGCCAAGCACGCGGTCATGGATTTGAAACTTCGTTGCGACGGCGATCTGGAAGTGGACGCGCATCACACCGTCGAGGATTGCGGCATCGCGCTGGGCCAGGCGTTTGTGCAGGCGCTCGGCGACAAGAAGGGCATCCGCCGTTATGGCACCGGCTTTGATCCGCGCAATCCGCTGACGGGCGAAGCCTTTGTGCCGATGGACGAATGTCTGGCGCGCTGCGTCATTGATTTCAGCGGGCGACCGTACCTGGTCTGGCGTGGATTGAATGAGCTGGGCTACAAATCCGTCAGTAAGGCGGAAAAGAAGCAGGATATGTCGAGCGCGTTCCGATTCGGGCTGGCCCGGGAATTTTTCCAAGGCTTCGCCAACGAAGCCCGCTGCAATCTGCACCTGGAGCTGCTGTACGGCGATGAGCCGCACCACATCGCCGAGGGTTTGTTCAAGGCGTTTGCCAAGGCGGTGGACTTCGCCTGTGCGCGCGACCCCAGGATTGAAGGGCAGTTGCCGAGCACCAAGGGAAAGTTGTAAGCCGGATCGAATAACCCCCGTTGCCCGAGCGTCAATATCATGGCTGAAACTAATTATTCCTCCGCCGACGACAAAGAGTTGGTGCGGGCCGCGCAGTCCGAAGACATGGGCGCGTTCGAGGAATTGGTGGCCCGGCATCGCGACAAGATTTTTGCGCGGGCGGTGAGCATGATGCGGAATGAGCAGGAAGCGATTGATCTTTCCCAGGAAGCCTGGGTGAAGGGCTGGCAGCGGCTGAAACAGTTTCAGGGCGATTCGAGTTTCAGCACCTGGATGACGCGCATCGTGATCAATTTGTGCCTTGACCAGTTGCGG
>JANYDP010000125.1 GCA_025363535.1 Verrucomicrobiota bacterium
TGGGAAAACAATAGGAGATCAAATTCCATTCGCTGTCATTCAGGTCGGAGGTGTAACGCATCCGCAGCTTGTACGGAATCGCTCATAAAAGTACAATAACGTTATTGGAAAATCTTCCGCCATTTTCAAACAGGCTCTAAGCTCTCTGGCAAACAAATGCCTGCGCTTAAAAAATGCATTGCGAGTTTCACACTGCTGGGATTGCTGGTGGCCCGACTGCCGGGCAACCCCGCACCGGACTGGGAGAATGAGCAGGTCATCCAGATCAACCGCGAACCGGCGCACGCGACGTTCGTTCCGTTCACCGATGTTGCCAGTGCTTTGGCGGGGCGGATGGAGCAGTCGCCGTTTTTTCTTTCGCTGAACGGGACGTGGAAATTCAACTGGGTTCCTCATCCAGACGCGCGGCCAACCAATTTTTTCCAGACCGACTTCGACGACTCGGCCTGGCAGACCATTGACGTTCCCTCCTGCGTCGAGATGCGCGGCCACGGCACGCCGATCTACGTCAGTTCCGGGTATCCGTTCAAGATTGATCCGCCGCGCGTGATGGGCGTGCCGCCGACGAACTATACTTCATTCCGTGAGCGCAATCCGGTCAGTTCGTATCGCCGCGAGTTTGAACTTCCCGCGAACTGGAACGGTCGCCGCGTCTTCATTCATTTCGACGGCGTTGAAAGCGCGTTCTACCTCTGGGTCAACGGCGCGCGGGTCGGTTACAGCGAGAATAGCCGCTCGCCCGCAGAATTTGATCTCACGGATTTTTTGCACCCCGGCGCGAACCAACTCGCGGTGGAAGTCTACCGCTGGTCGGATGGCAGCTATTTGGAAGATCAGGACATGTGGCGCATGAGCGGGATTTTTCGCGGCGTCTATCTCTACTCGACCGCCACCGCGCGCATCCGCGACTTCGCCGTGCGCACGGAATTGGATGCGGGTTACCGCGATGCCGTCCTGCAAATCAAACCGGTGCTGGCCGACTATGCCGGTCGTTCGCTGGAAGGTTGGACCGTGCGAGCGCAGCTTTATGATGCCGCGAGCAAGCCGGTTTTCAAAAACGAACTCAGCCATGACGCGGCGGAAATTTTGAACCGCGACTGGAACGCCAAAATTCTCGACGACCGCACACCGCAGCGCGGGCCGGTGAAGTTCGAGTGGCTTGAGGCCGTCGTGAAAAACCCCGCCAAGTGGACCGCCGAGACACCGAATCTTTACACCCTCGTGCTGACGTTGAACAACGAGCGCGGTGAAGTCGTCGAGGCGGATAGTTGCGCCGTGGGTTTTCGGAAAATTGAAATTCGCGGCGGGCAATTGCTGGTGAACGGCCAGCCGATTCGTTTGCGCGGCGTGAACCGCCATGAGACTGATCCCGACGACGGCCACACCGTTTCACTCACCAGCATGGAGCGCGACATCGAGCTAATGAAGCGTGCGAACATCAACGCCGTCCGCACCTGCCATTATCCCGATGACCCGCGCTGGTATGAGCTTTGCGATCGTTACGGCCTCTACGTTTTGGACGAGGCGAATCTGGAAGCGCAGGGCACGCGCGGATTTCTGGCGAACAATCCGCGCTGGCACAATGCGTTTCTGGATCGCGCCATCAGCCTGGCCGAGCGCGACAAGAATCATCCGTCGGTCATTATGTGGTCGCTCGGCAACGAATCGGGTTACGGCCCCAACTTCGCCGCGATGTCCGGCTGGCTGCACACGTTTGATCCGACCCGGCCGGTGCATTACGAAGGCGCGCAAGGCGGTCGCGCTGGCGAAACTGATCTGACCTTTGAACCCGGTGCCGCCACAAAAGTAGAAGCCGCGCTGAAATCGGCTCGGCAAAAATCCCCCGCCAACGCACCGCTGCCCGATCCGCCGGGTGTGGATGTCATCAGCCGTTTTTACCCGCGCGTGATGGCGGCGTATGCCAAACCCGAATCGCCGGAGAACACGCGCTGGGAACACCTCGTCGAAATTGCGCAGCGCACGAACGATTCGCGGCCCATTCTAACGAGCGAGTTCGCGCATGTGATGGGAAATTCGCTGGGCAACTTCCAGGAATACTGGGACGAGATTTATTCGCAGCCACGTTTGCTCGGCGGCTTCATCTGGGAATGGTGCGATCAGGGCTTGCGCAAAACCGCGCTGGATGGCGCGAAGTTCATCGCCTACGGTGGTGACTTTGGCGACGCGCCGAACCTCGGGATTTTTTGCATCAAAGGCATTGTGGATTCGGATCGCGGGATTTATCCGAAGTATTGGGAGGTGAAAAAAGTTTATCAGCCCGTGGCCATTGCAGCGGTGAATTTGAAACCGGGCCGGGTGGCGATCAAGGTCTCGAACCGGAATGCCTTTATGAACTTGCGTGAGTTTGAAACGCGCTGGTCGGTGATGAGCGGCAGCAACGTCGTATTACAATCCGGCGTGTTGCCGGCGGTGGATTGCGCGCCGGGAAAATCGGTCGAGGTTCGTGTGCCGGTTGAAAAAATCCACCGGTTGGAACCGGGCGCAGGGTGCTGGCTGCGCGTCAGTTTTCACACGCGGAAAGATGAGCTTTGGGCAAAGGCTGGTCACGAAGTGGCGTGGCAGCAGATGTCGCTGGCGGTTCCGGTTGTCCGCGAACATTTGTCCGGCGCATCCAAGGGAGGGAATTTGAAATTGATCAAGGCTGGCGACGCGGTGCGAATTGAGGGAACAAACTTCTTTGTCGCGTTCAGTCGGGCGGCGGGAACGCTGACTTCGCTGAACTTCAACGGGCGCGAAATGATTTTGCAAACCACCAACGGCGTGGCCGGGCCAATCCTCCAGGTGTTCCGGGCGCCGACGGACAACGACAAGGGCTTTGGCAAATGGCTCGCGCGCGACTGGCGGCTGGCGGGCTTGGATCACCTTTCGCGACGCGTGGATTCATTCGCGGTTGAGCAGACGTGGGCCGACGAAGTGAAGCTCACCACCATCGTCACGAGCAGCGCGACCAATGGCGGCTACACGTTGCGCACGGCGTGGACGGTTCACAGCGACGGTGCGGTGGACATGGACAATCGGTTCGAGCCGTTCGGCCAACTGCCACCGGCGTTGCCGCGTGTCGGCGTGATGCTGCGCGTGGGGGGGGGGGAGTTGGAACAGTTCACTTGGGAAGGGCGCGGGCCGTTTGAAAATTATTCCGACCGCAAACAGGCGGCGGACCTGGGCGTCTGGTCGGGCACGGTGACGAAGCAGTTGGTTCCGTACGTTCGGCCGCAGGAAAACGGCAACAAGGAGGATGCGCGTTGGCTGACGTTGACGGATGGGCACGGCGACGGTCTGCGGGTAACGGCTGGAAAAAATCCCCTGGCCGTTTCCGCGTTGCATTTCACGGCGGCAGATCTGGCGGCGGTGAAACACAACCACGAATTGAAGCCGCGCCCCGAAGTGGTGCTGTCGTTGGATGCGAAAAACTCCGGCCTGGGCAACGGGAGTTGCGGTCCCGGAGTTTTGGAGCGTTACGCCGTGCCGCCGCAAACGTACCGGCTGCAACTGCGCTTTGAAGGCTTGCGAAATCCCCGTTGAGCGACCACGCGCAGCCTTGTTTTTTGCGCGTGGATGGTTACTGTTCCGTCGCCGAAAACCGTCGCCGAAAAAAACTGACACTCAATGCCAGACCGAACCCAGAACCCCACGCCGACTCCGGCCGCAGATCAGGGGCTGCACCCAACCGAGCATCACGCGTGTGTGCTGTTGGTTGCCGAGCGGGCGGCGGTGGCGGCGGAAGTGCGCGGTTTGCTGGCTGGTGAAAGTCATCTCGAATTTCACCATTGCGTCGAACCCGCCACTGCCATCCAGCTCGCCGACCAGCTTCATCCGACGGTAATCCTGCACGATCTGCTTCGGCCCGACGCCCAGGGTTGTTTCGCCCTCCAGCAACTGCGCGCCCATCCGGCCACGAGAGCCATTCCGGTCATCATCCTTTCCCCGACGGAAAATGCCGCCGTGCGCAGTCAGGCCTTTGCCCTCGGAGCCAATGACTTTCTGGTAAAGCTGCCGGACCACACGGAACTGCTCGCCCGCATCCGCTATCATTCCAAGGCGTATCTCAACCAGTTGCAACGCGACGCCGCCTACCGGGCGCTGCGCGAAAGCCAGCGGCAATGGGTGGAAAGCAACGCCGCCCTCGTGGCGCTGAATCAAAAACTCGAAGAGGCCACGCTTGCCAAGTCCGAGTTTCTCGCGAACATGAGCCACGAAATCCGCACGCCGATGAACGGCGTCATCGGCATGACGGGCCTGCTGCTGGAAACCGACCTGACCGACGAGCAGCGGGAATACGTCGAGGCCACGCGCAGCAGCGCCGACGCGTTGCTCACGATCATCAACGACATCCTGGACTTTTCCAAAATCGAATCCGGCAAGCTGGAACTGGAAAATCATCCGTTCGAGCTGCACACCTGTATTGAGGAGGCGCTGGACCTGCTCGCGCCCAAGGCGGCGGAAAAAAATCTAGATCTCGCCTATGTCGTGGATGATTTGATTCCTAAAATCCTGGTCGGTGATTCCACCCGGCTGCGGCAAATTCTGGTCAACCTCATCAGCAACGCAGTGAAGTTCACGCCGACGGGCGAGGTGGTCATCGAGGTGTTCCCCTCGTCGCAAGGCCCGCGCCGGCTGGAACCGGGCCACCAGCAAGACACGGACTTTCTCCGTCACCCCGAACAGTGGCTGCTGCATTTTTGCGTGCGCGACACCGGCATCGGCATTCCCTACGACAAGCAGGAGCGGCTGTTCAAATCCTTCCAGCAGGTGGACGCCTCGACCACGCGGCATTATGGCGGCACCGGCCTGGGCCTGGCGATCTGCAAACAACTGACCGAGCTGATGGCCGGTAAGATCTGGATGGAGAGCGATGCCGGCGAGGGCGCCACTTTTCATTTCACCGTGGTGCTGCGTTCGGCTTCCACGTCGGCACCGCCCAACTGGCAGTTGCCCCAGCCGGAACTGACCGGCCGGCACTTGCTGGTCGTGGAGGACAATCTCGTTAATCTGCGCCTGATCCGGCATCGGGCCACGCAATGGGGCATGCAGGTTCACAGCGCGGCGAACAGCGTGGCGACGTTGAAACTGTTCGCCGAAGGCAAGGTTTTTGACGCGGGCATCGTGGATCTGCAACTGCCGGACGCGGACAGTCTCGCGCTGGTGGAAAAAATCCGCGAATATCCGGTCGGAAAAAAACTGCCCCTGCTCCTGCTGTCCTCGGTGCGGCTGCGCAGCGATGACGCCCGCCCGATCCAGGCTGGCATTGCGGGCCTGGTTCACAAGCCCATCCGCCCCGTGCAACTGCTGGACGCCTTGTGCCGCGCGTTGAACATCCAGCCCCGGTTTGAAAAAAAAGCGCCGGTGACGCCGACGCTCGACGGCGAACTGGCCCGCCGGCTCCCGTTGCGCCTGCTGCTGGCGGACGACAATCTCATCAACCAGAAAGTCGGCCTGAGCATTTTGCAAAAAC
>JANYDP010000472.1 GCA_025363535.1 Verrucomicrobiota bacterium
CGGTCCGATTGATCCGACGCCCACGATTTCTGTCGTCGGCCTCATCGAGAAGCTCGAATACGTCACGACGCAATGGTTCAAGGACGAAGGCGACGCAGTTATTTTGCTGGGCGACGCGGTCGAAGCCACGCCGTTGCAAGGCCTCGGTGGCAGCGCGTATCTGCAAGTCGTTCACGGCAAGAAGAACGGCGCACCGCCGCGCTGCGATCTCGAAGTCGCGAAGACGCTGCACACCACGCTCATCGGCTTGATCCAATCCGGCCTTGTGAAGAGCGCGCACGATTGCAGCGAAGGCGGCCTCGCTGTGGCGCTCGCGGAAAGCTGCATCAGCCAGCTCATCGCCCGCGACACGCCAAGATTGGTTGGGGCGACGATTGATCTTTCGTTGGTAGGGACGACTTCCACGTCGTCCCAAACTGATAACGGGGACGCGGTGGAACGCGTCCCTACCGCTCGTCTCGACGCCTTGCTCTTCGGCGAAACGCAATCGCGCATCGTCATCAGTTGCAAAGCGCTCGACGCCGTGAAAGTCGTCGAACGCGCCAAGCTCATGGGCGTGCCGGCGGTGCAGCTCGGCAAAGTCGGCGGCGACAAGCTGACGGTGAAAACCGCCACCGGCGAATTCTCCGCCCCGCTCACCGAACTACATGACGCCTGGTGGAACAGCATCGCCCGCGCGATGGCGTGAACTAAAAATTCAGCGCTTGATGCAACTGGAACTTTCAGCCAAGCCGTTTTCAGCGATTTACACGTCGTATAGTATTTCGTTTGATGGGACGAACTTTGTTCACCTAAAGTTCACTGATTTTCTGAAATCTGATGTCGAAGAGTGGATAAATTTTTTGGGCGGACGTTCACAAAGCCCAATCATAAATGTGCAATGCGCCGACAACGGCTTGGATTTGGTTGCCATTGATAGGCTTGCCCCCTCCGAAAGTTGGGAAAGCCGACTTCGTTTACATCACGCGCTCGGAAAATCATTTTTTGAAAAGGGTAATCCAACTTACCCCTACGAGGCATTTCATTTCATGTTAATGTTGGAACAATTCAACCTTGAAGAATTCAACAAGGCATGGGCGGCTGAAACAATCGAAATGGGGCAAGGCGATTTGAGGGAGACTTTGGACAAATCCCCTGACCACATTAAAATTTTCAGACTAGGGGGAACTGCTCCCTACTATTTCAGGAAAACACCATTTGTTTTTGAGCAAATTCAGATTGCACTGGAAAAGCGAAAGGCAACAGAGATAGCTGCGGCTCGAGCAAAGGAGCGCGAGGAGGAGGCAAAAGCCATTCTGAGAAGGCAAGCTGAGGAAGCCGCCAAACGCGAGGACGCTGCAAAAGCCCAGGCCAAGAAAGAAGCGGACGAGTTGGAAGCAAAGCGGAGGCTTGAGAGGCTTTTGGCGTTATCCCATACGAAACCTCAGCGAGCCGCATACACCATCATTTTATCTCCCGGAGTTGTGCGATACGTGCCGGTAAATGATTTTTTCAAGGTTGAGATAGAAATGTGGATCGAACTCATAAAGAATCATTCCACTCAACCCGTGATCAAAACGCCGAGACACAATTCCTATGATTTTGATGACGTGGATTTGGAACAGCTTGATTTGCTCTTTCCGGAATTGTCATGGGATGAGCGTTTGCGACTGCACTTCAAGTTTGGCAAGGTGAGTGCCGAGCAGGGCTTACCGACAGTCGTTTATTCTGCTTTCCACTCTGGATTGGCATTGCTGGAATTGGAAATGGAAGCCTGTCTTGAAGCGTGGATCAAAGAAGCGTGGGAAAACGATGACGTAGCCGAATCATACGCCCATTCACCAGAGCATTGTGTCGTGGTGAACAACCAGAGCATTGTGTTCGCAAAAACGACGTTCGTTTCCAAAAGGTTGGCCGCGTTAGAGGAGCAGGCAAAACAAGAACGCGAAAAAGCAATAAGCAACCGCGCCCTTGAGGAAGAAGAACGTCTTCGCAAAAGCCGCTTCGATACTTTCATCTATGTGATGGAGGACTTGCGAAACGGACTTTTCAAAATTGGTCGCAGCGTGACCCCAGAGAAAAGGGAACGGACTCTGCAATCAGAAGTGCCACAAGTTCAAATGCGCTTTTCTATACCGGGCGAAGAAAAGCACGAAAGAGACCTGCATGATAACTTCTCTGCAAAACGAATCCGAGGTGAATGGTTCTCGCTCAATGCCGATGATCTTGTTCGCGCGGTTTCATTTTTGAAACAAAACGGTGATGCCGATCGGGCTTGGTTGGACAGCGAATGGTTTGGGAAGATTTCTTTCCAAGCAAATCCAAAGGAGTAAATATTCACCGTGGTCTTTTGCGACGGCCACGTCGAATCGCCCACGCTGAAATTTCTGTTTGAAGACACCAGCGACGCGGCCTTGGCGCGCTGGAGTCTTTGCAGACGGCCAAAACTTGCGGACGGCCACCAACCATCTGCCGCACCGCGAAAAATTGTCGCCGTAATTTCCCCACTTCCAGCCAAGCGCCGTTGGGCGCGGCATCTTTGTAGAAACGCAATCTTCAAATGTAAAAGCTCCGTCAGGAACAGCATATTTCCGGCAACAATCACGGTGCCGCTCCTGACGGAGCTTGATAATTCACGGGGATTTTTTCTACAAAGATTTCGCTCCCTGAACGGAGCTGGCGAAATTTTCCGGTTTGAGTTTTAACGCAAACCCCATTTCACCGCTCCATTTCCTTGCGCCCACACGGATTAACCGTTGGCAAATGCGCGCGGGGTTTGTAGGCTAATCGGAAGCTCATGCTTCAATTTTGGAACATTGCAGTCAACGCCTTCATGGAACTCATCCGACAGCGGACTGTTCTGCTGTTGATGACGGCTTCCGTGGTGTTCGAGGTTTTTCTCGCTATGCCGCATTACTTCGCGTTTGGCGACGAAATGAATTGCCCCAAGGCCAGCGCGATGGCGTGACGCGCGCGATCGCCCTTCATGCCGCTCACCGCCGAAGATTTTAATGGCTTTGATGCCGAGTCCGGCGCGCGCTTTCTGCGTTCGTTCGACGCGCAAACCCGGCAGCGCGGCGAGCGGTATTTCAAATCTGGCGCCGTCAAGTCGCTGGCGTGCATTGAGCAGGGCAGTCATTTCACAGCGGAGGTAATGGGGGGAGAACTTTATGGCGTCACCCTCACTTACGAAGATGGCTGGGACAGCGAATGCACCTGTCCGATGGTGGTCAAATGCAAGCACGCCTACGCCGCGCTCAAGCAGTTGCTCGCGGATTATTCCAGTGCGGCGGTGGATTCGTTGAGTGCCACCGCCGGAAAAATCTCCAACATTGCGAAGCCAAACCTTCCCCCTGCGACCTTTGCCGATCTCGTCCGGGGAAAAATTGGGCGGCGGCTCACCTCCGACGAGGCGCGTTATCTGAGAAACGTCAGCCAGCTTTTTCAGCAGGGACGCCAGAGCGGAAGTTACTACGCCAGCGAACTCAGTCCGCTCGGGCCGCCGGTCGGCATCGGCTGGTACGAGCGGGTGGAGTTGTATTCGAGTCCGCCAAAAACCGAGCTGGAGTTTTGGAACTATCTCGCGTTTTACATCACCGACCGACTCAAGCAGGCCGTCCCCGAATTTCTCGCGCCGGTGACCGACCTAGGCGTGGTGCGCGACCGGATGCGCCGCCATCAGCGCAGCCGTGAAATTGAAAATTGGAAACTCAGCCTGTCGCGGCTGGGCAACGCCGCCTACGGCGATGATAACACAACCGCAGCCGCCGAGCCGGTGGAACTGCGTTTGCGCTTTGCCCCCACGCAAGCCGTGTTCGAGTGGCGCGCGGCGGCCAATGCCGAGTGGAAGGAATTAAAGCCCGGCAAACATCGCGATTTCGACACCCGCTACGCCGCGCGACTGTTGCCGGAAGCCGCGTTGTTATGGATGCCCTTTTCGCAGCGGGTGCAGATTCATTATACGGCGACACTGGCCTACGCCGATGCGTGGGCAGTCGAACAAATCGGCCGTTGGCTGCGTCAGCCGCATGTGCGTCCGTGGCTCGTGGCGGCGGATGGTGAGCCGCTGGTGTTTCACGACGAACCGTTGCGCTGGCAAGTCACGCAGCCCGAGAGCAACGACGGCGATTATTCATTCGCGCTGCAACAAGCCGACGGCGCGGCACTGCCGGATGTGTGGCTGTTCACCCGCACCCAACCGCCGCTTTACCTGACGCCGATCGGGGTGTTCAAAGGCCCGCCGTTCGAGCCGCACCTGATGCATTTGCACGCGCCGACGATGATTCCGGCGAAGGCGTTTGAAAGTCTCGGCGGCTTGCGCTTGCTGGAGCGGCTTCAAGTTGAACCACCGCCGCGCCTGGCCGAACGCGTCCGCACCGTCAAGCTCGCGCCCTGCATCGTGGCCGAGGTGAAAGCACCGTGGGCGGGCAATTCATCGGAGTATTGCTACGTGGATGTGCTCGGGGCGTCGGACGATGCCAAGGTGGTTGAGAAATGGAACGGCCAAGGCTGGGCACCGACTGAGGATTCGCAAAAAATAAAAACCCGCGCCAATGATCTCGTGCGGCTGGACCGCTCGGACTTGGGGGCGATGCTGCCGCCGTTGGAACTGTCCGGGTTCAAGTGGGATTACCAGACGCAGCGTTGGTCGCTGCGGCTGACGAAGAAATTTCCTGAACTGTTTGTCCCGTTTCTCAAGTCGCTGCCGGCCGGCACGCGGATTGAATTGCGCGGCGAACTGGCCTCGTTTCAAAATGCCGAGGTGGCCGGGAAAATCCGTCTCGAAGCGAGCGAGGACGGCATGGACTGGTTTAATCTACAAGTGATCGTGGATGTGAACGACGTGACGCTCACCAAGGCTGAGATTAAGCTGCTGCTCGACGCGAAAGGCAAGTGGGTGCGGCTCGCCGACAAAGGCTGGCGCAAACTGGAGTTTACCCTCAGCAAAGAGGAAGACGAAGAGCTCGCGCGTCTCGGCCTCACACCGCACGAACTCACCAGCGAACCGCAGCGGCTCCACGCGTTGCAACTGGCGGACAAGGCCGCGCGAAAATTTCTGCCGGAGGAAACCTGCGACCGCATCGAACGCCGCGTCACGGAACTGCAAACGCGCGTCACCCCGGAACTGCCGACGGCGATTCAGGCCACGCTGCGGCCGTATCAGCTCGAAGGCTTTCACTTCCTGGCCTACCTCAGCACGAATCATTTCGGCGGCATCCTGGCCGATGA
>JANYDP010000523.1 GCA_025363535.1 Verrucomicrobiota bacterium
CAGCAAATCAAAGGCAAACTTGGCGGCCAGCATCCTGCTCTTCCTCGTCCGCAAATGTGGCGGCGAACTCGTCCCCCAATCATAAACAATACCTATTTAGCAATCCCGACATTTTTACTTTGTCTCCGGACGAAAACCAGAACAAAATGGGTTTCCCAGCAAACGCTACCGGCCCCGGTCAATTCCGATTCCAGCGCAACTCGCCGATGGACTTTGAAACGTAACTCCACTAAAACAAACCGCGTGCCTCGCGCCTGCGCCAACTGTCCGCTCCACCCGGTGGGTCCACCATGACGGCTCGACCGCCACGCCGCCCGTTGCGCGCCGCCGATGTGCAGCTTTACCGCATCGCCGAGGATCTCACCGGCTGGCTGATTTATCTCATGGCCGTGTTCAGTCCCTGGGCTTTTGGCACCACCCAACCGTGGTCCATCTGGACGATGAACGCGGCGGGTTATGCGCTCGGAATTTTGCTGGCGGTGAAGCTGACCATCCGCTGGTTGAAAGGCTATCGGCCACCGCGCTGGGACGAATCGCCACCCGACGGCCGCCGTCAGCCTGCCTGGTTTTCCGCAACGCTCCTCACCCGGATGCTGGCGGTACTCTCCGGCGCCATTCTCCTCTATTGCCTGATCAGCGCCCTCAACGCCTACGCCACGTATCGTCGCAGCGAGTTGAGTTTTGAATATCACACCTGCATTCCGTGGCTGCCGCACACCTTCGACAGCACGCTGACCTGGAACTTCTTTTGGGCGCACCTCGGACTGGCCGGCTCCTTCTGGGCCGTGCGCGACTGGTTGCTCGGCAAGACCGATGCCGAGGAACGCCCCACGACGCCGGACAACCGCACCGGCCCAACCGGCGACACCGAACTGCTTCCCGCCCGGTTGCGGCAATTGCTCTGGCTGCTTGTCATCAATGGCGGACTGCTCGGCTTGGAAGGCATTGCCCAACGACTCGAAGGTGCGGGCAACCTGCTCTTCTTCGTCAAACCCCGCGTCAATCCCGACGCGATTTCCCAGTTCGGCCCGTACGCCTACCGCGCCAACGCCGCGCAATACTTCAACCTCCTGTGGCCTGTCGGCCTCGGGTTCTGGTGGATCCTGCATCGCGCGCGCGGATTCCACCGTCATCAACATCATTTGGTGCTGGCGAGCAGCGTCATCATGGCGGCGTGTCCAATTATTTCCACCAGTCGCGGCGGGGCTTTCATCACCGTCGGCATCCTGTTCCTTGGCACGCTCTTTCTCGTGGCCAGTCATTTTCTTTTCGCGAAACACAAAAGTGAAACCCGGCGCGCGGGCCGGACGAAGCTGATCCTGATCGGTTTGTTTTGCCTGACGGTTTTGGCGCTCGGCTATGCGCTCGGCTGGAAAGCGCTCAAGCCCCGGCTGGCGGCTTTGGACGAAGGCTTTGCCGGACGTGAAGAAACCTACGCCGTCGCGCAACCGATGGCGGCGGACTATCCTGTGTTCGGCACCGGGCCGGGCACGTTTGAAACCGTCTTCCAACTCTACCGCATCTCCACCGACACCTACTGGCCCGCGCAACTGCACAACGACTGGCTGGAGACGCGCATCACATTTGGCTGGGCGGGCAGCGGCTTGATTGCGCTCGCGCTCGGCGCGGTATTGCTGCGCTGGTTTGCGCGCGGCGGCGTTCACGGTCCGCGACGACTCGTCATGCTCCTGTGGCTGGCGCTCGGTGGCTGTCTCGCGCACGCGCGCTACGACTTTCCGTTTCAGATTCACTCCATTGTGTTTCTATTCCTTCTCCTCTGCGCCGTGCTGTCGAACTTTTCCCGCCGGCCATGACGAATCATACCCCCGATTTAATTCCCCGCCCGATTCGCAGCTAGGCTGGGACTGACCCCTGATGAAACCAAAGATCAAGCGCGGCAAGGAACGCGGTCCACCCGGGATTTGCAGCGAAAATAAAATTGAGTTATCGTTCATCATGAAAATGAAATTCTTACTGCCGTTGGTGGGCCTGTTGCTCGCCGGATGCGCCACCCGCACCTACACGACCACCACCCCGCCGGCCGGGCCTACCTTGGCGGAGGTTCAAACGATGGTCCAGGCGCATGTCAGCGATTCGGTCATTGTGAGCCAGATTCAAAACTCCAGCACCCGGTATTTTCTGACGGCCAGCCAGATTATCGAGCTGAAGAACGCCGACACCAGCGATGCGGTCATCACGGCATTGATCAACTCCGCCAGCAAACCCGAGGTGAAAACCACGACGGTAAATGAAAGCTCCTATGTTTACCCCTATGTCTATGTTGATCCCTGGCCCTGGGTTTGGTGGGGAGGGGGTCCGTATTACCATGGCGGCGGGCATCGGCACTGGCGTTAAGCCTGGCGTTGCGAACAGTCCGGACGACAAGCCCAGCGCCCGTCCACCAAACCGATTTAAGCCGAATCCATGCAATCGGGCTGCGGCCGGAGCGCGGGCTTCAGCCCGCTTCAACGTGCGTTGCTCCACAAGGCTGGAACGAATTTGGACGCACTCTTCAGTGCGGACCTTGAAGCGGCGTGAACGCCGCGCCCCGCCTTGCCGCTGCGCGCGTTTCACGGTTTCGGCGATTGATTCGACTGCATCGTTCCGGTTAAGGCCAGCAACCTTTTCCCAGCCTGATGTTGACCTTGCCGGGCGGGAGTCATAAGTTCGCGGCCATGCAGCCCAGCACCTTAAAAAGGTTTTTCCTGTTTGAAGGAGCGCATCCGGATTGGCGCTGGCCCAGCATCGTCGTCGTTCTCTTGACCGTCCTGGCCCAAGCCGCTCAGGCCACCACCAATTCCGCTCCCGCCATGAACACTCAGATGTTTTCAACCTCCACCGAGTTGCAATCCCTCGTTGACCGGGCCGCCCATGACGCGCTGGAAAAATTCACGACGAACAAGCTTGCGGCGGATCAGTTCGCCATCACGTTGGTGGACTTGAATGGCGCGCAGCCTGCCACCGCCAGTTATCGTGGCGGCGAACGGATTTATCCGGCGAGCATCGTCAAATTGTTTTACCTCGTCGCCGCGCATCGCTGGATGGAGGATGGGCGCTTGAAGGACACGGAAGAATTGCGGCACGGAATGCGCGACATGATTGTGGACTCCTGCAATGAAGCCACCGGCCTCGTCGTGGACTCGGTCACGGACACCACCAGCGGCCCGGAATTGTCGGCGGAAGAATTGGAGCAGTGGCACGACAAACGCAACGCGGTGAATCGTTACTTCGCCTCACTCGGTTACACGAACATCAACGCGAACCGCAAGCCGTGGAACGACGGCCCGTACGGCCGCGAGCGTCAGTCGGTGAAAACCCACAAAGCCGACGACCGCAACATGCTTACGAGCGATGCCACCGCGCGGCTGATGACGGAGATCATGACGGATCGCGCGGTCACGGCGGAACGTTGCCGACAAATGCTGGAGCTACTGCACCGCGATCCGGCGGATCAAAAAGAAGAAGGACAGGTCAAAGGTTTCATCGGCGAAACGCTGCCCACCGGCGTGAAGTTGTGGTCAAAAGCCGGCTGGACCAGTCAGACGCGGCACGACTGCGCCGCGATTGAACTGCCCGGTGGTAAAAAATTCGTGCTGACGATTTTCACCGTCGGGCACGCGAATGAACCGGAAATTCTCCAGACGCTGGCGCGGTCGGTGATTTCGGACTTGCTGAACCACGACAAACCAAACTAAAACTTGCGCATGACACCGCTCAACCGCCGCCACTTCCTCAGCAAGACCGCGCTCGCCACGTTGGCGGCGGGCAGTTTTAACTTACCTTTCATCCGCAGCGTCCGCGCCGGTGAGCCGGGTGCGAACGACAAGATTCGCCTCGGACTGATCGGCTCCGGCGGACAAGGTCTGGTGGACTTGAAATGCTTTTTCGGGAACCCGGAAATTGATTGCGCGGTGATCTGCGACGTGGATGAAGCCCAGATTGCGAAGGGCGTGAAGCTTTGCGAGGACGAGCGCGGCAAAAAGCCGGACACCGTCCGGGATTTTCGGCGCGTGCTGGATCGCAAGGACGTGGACATTGTTTTGATCGCG
>JANYDP010000555.1 GCA_025363535.1 Verrucomicrobiota bacterium
GGCTGGTGGAAATTTGACGCCACCAGCGGCACGACCGCCGCCGACTCCGGCTACGGCGGCAACCCCGGCACGTTGCAGGGCGGCGCGACGTGGGTGGTCGGCGCAATCAGCAACGCCGTGCATCTGGACGGCACGGCCAACAGCTACGCGAGTCTTCCGTCGGGATTGGTCAGCGCGTTGAACGACTTCACTATCTCGACCTGGGTGAAGGTGGACGCCAATGCGACGTGGGCGCGCGTGTTCGACTTTGGTTCCGGCACGGGCACTTACATGTTCCTCGCGCCTGCGAGCGGCGGCACTTCAGTGCGTTACGCCATCACCACCAGCAGTGGTGGCGGCGAGCAGCAGTTGAACCGCGCCGGCAATCTTTCGACGGGCGTGTGGCATCACCTTGCGGTCACGTTGTCCGGCAGCACGGGCGTGCTCTATGTGGACGGCGTGCCGGCGAACACGAACCTCAGCATGACGCTCCAACCGTCGAGCCTCGGCAGCACGACGCAAAACTATATCGGCAAATCGCAGTGGTCCGATCCGAATCTCACCGGCAGCGTGGATGACTTCCGCATTTACAGCCGCACCTTGAACGCGACGGAAGTGGCGGCGCTGGCAACCCCCGTTCCGCCCGCCCCGGCCGGTCTCGCCGCCGTCGCCGGCAACGCGCAAGTAGCGTTGAACTGGAACGCCGCGAGCACCGCGACCGGCTACAAAATCAAACGCTCGCTCACCAGCGGCAGCGGTTATGCGAACATCACCACCAACGCAAGCCTCACATTCACCAACAACGGCCTGGCCAACGGCACGCTCTATTATTTCGTCGTGAGCGCGACGAACAGCTTTGGTGAAAGCACCAACTCCACGCAGGTCAGCGCGCGTCCGACCTCATCCGCATCTGTCGCCATGAATGCAGCCAACGCAGCCGGCCAGCTGCAAATTTCCTGGCTGGCCGATCACACGGGCTGGCAGTTGCAATCGCAAACGAACAACCTCACCAGCGGCCTCGGCACGAACTGGGTCAACGTGCCCGCCTCGATGCAGACCAACCAGATGACGGTGCCGCTCAACGCGACGAATGGCGCGGTGTTCTTCCGGTTGGTGCGGCCTTACTAGCCGCCAGAACAAATTGAAATTTATGATGCTGAATAAAATCAAATTAAACGTGCTGGTGCTGGGCTGTTCGCTCGCAGCAGCGTCGGCGCAAACCAATTCACTGCAACTGCCGCCCATCGCGAGCGGCCCGTTCAAAGCGGATTGGAATTCGCTCACCAACTACCAGTCCGCGCCGGAGTGGTATCGCGACGCGAAGTTCGGCATCTGGGCGCATTGGGGTCCGCAATGCCAGCCGGAACACGGCGATTGGTATGCGCGTGGCATGTATGAGGAGGGAAGCTGGCAATACAAATCGCACCTCGAAGAATACGGTCATCCCTCGACGAATGGTTTCAAGGAAGTCATCCACGAATGGAAGGCGGAGCATTTCGATCCGGACAAGCTGCCGAAATTTTACGCGGACAACGGCGCGAAAATTTTCATGGCGCTCGCCAACCACCACGACAACTTTGACAATTTTAATTCCAAATTTCAGCCATGGAATTCCGTTGCGCTCGGCCCGCAAAAAGATTTGATCGGCGGCTGGGCGACGGCGGCGCGCAAAAATGGTTTGCGCTTCGGTGTAAGCGTTCACGCCTCGCGCGCGTGGTCGTGGTATGAAGTCGCACAGGGCGCGGGCAAATCCGGTTCGCTCGCCGGTGTGCCTTACGATGGAAAGTTGACGAAGGCCGATGGCAAAGGTCTTTGGTGGGACGGCCTCGACCCGCAAGACCTCTACGCCCAAAGCCACAAGGCTGGCTCTGCGTTGCAATGGGAATGGGACGGCATGAAAGGCAGCAGCATTCCCGACGCGGCCTACATGGAGAAATTTTTCAAGCGCACGCAGCAGCTTTGGGACGATTATCATCCCGACCAGATTTATTTCGATGACACCGTGCTGCCGTTCCACGGCGTGACGGATGAAATCGGTTTGAATCTCGCCGCGCATTTTTACAACACGCGCCTCAACAAAAACGGCGGCACGGAAGCGGTGATGAACGGGAAAATTCTCAACGAGATGCAGCGCCGCTCAATGGTCTATGACATCGAGCGCGGCAAGGCCAATGGCATTTTGTCGCAGCCGTGGCAGACGGACACCTGCATCGGCTCGTGGCATTACGACGCGAACATTTTC
>JANYDP010000562.1 GCA_025363535.1 Verrucomicrobiota bacterium
CAGAACTGCGCAGCACAAGGCGGTTACAGTAATCAATTTCGCGGCCCCGTCAAATCGCCGTCCCAATTTGCCACTGGAAATCCGCCGCGCAGTTTCTAACATGCGCGAACTTGATGACTCCCGTCACCCAGCGCTCGCATCTCAAAGACCTCGACTACTCGGTCGTGCAGCAGTGCATGCACTGCGGCCTCTGCCTGCCCACGTGCCCGACCTACGACGCGACCAAGCTCGAACGCCACAGCCCGCGCGGCCGCATCGCGCTGATGCGCGCCATTGCCGACGGCGAACTCGAAGCGACCAAAACTTTCGGCGACGAAATGTATTTCTGCCTCGGCTGCCTCGCCTGCCAGACCGCCTGCCCCGCCGGTGTGAACTACGCTGAACTCTTCGAGCACGCCCGTGCCGAGGTCGAACAATCTGGCGCGCTCAATTCACCCCGGCGAAATCTCATCCGTGCCTTCACGTTGAACTGGCTGTTTATGGATCTGGCGCGGCTGCAACTGGCCGGGAAATTTCTTCGCCTTTGGCAGCAACTAGGTTTGCAAGCCCTCCTGCGCCACAGTGACATTTTGAAACTGCTGCCCCGGCGCCTGCGCGAATTGGAATCCCAGACGCCGGACATCCAGCCGCATTTCTCCGCCGACCTGATCGCGCCCGTCACCTCCGCTGTCGGTGAAAAGAAATTCCGCGTCGCCATGCTGACCGGCTGCGCGCAGGATTTGATTTACAGCGACATCAACCGCGACACCGTCGAAGTCCTCGTGCGCAACGGCTGCGAAGTCATCACCCCGCCGGAGCAAAGCTGCTGCGGCTCGCTGCACGCGCACAACGGCGAATGGATGCTCGCGCAACAACTCGCCCGCCGGAACATTGACCAGTTTCCGCCGGAACTATTCGACGCCATCATCACCAACGCCGGCGGCTGCGGCTCGCACCTGAAACATTACGCCAAGCTGCTGGCGGACGATCCGTTTTACCACAAGCGCGCGGAGCTTTGGGATCGGAAGGTGAAGGATATTCACGAGTGGTTGGTCGAGATAAAAATCCAAGTTCCAAGTTCCAAATCCCAACCCGCAGGGCAAGAATCGCAAGTCCCCCTTGGAACTTGGAACTTGAAACTTGAAACTTTCCCCGTCACCTACCACGAATCCTGTCACCTCTGCCACGGCCAGAAAATATCTTCGCAACCACGGCAGTTGCTCCGCGCGATTCCAAACTTGAAACTCGTCGAATTGCCCGAAGCCAACTGGTGCTGCGGCAGCGCGGGCATTTACAACCTCACCCAGCCCGAAATGGCCGGCCAGCTTCTGCAACGAAAGCTGGACCACATCCACTCCACCGGCGCGCTGACCGTGGCGACGGGCAATCCCGGCTGCCTGCTCCAACTCGTCAATGGCGCACGGGAGCGAGGAATGAATTTACGGATCGCTCATCCCATCACGCTGCTCGCCGAGGCGTATCGCGAAAACGGAGCCTGAATATTTCCAACCACGAAATACACAAAACACACGAAAGAAGACTGCTGAAGGCCCGGCTCATTTTTTCGTGTGTTCCATGTGTTTCGCGGTTAATTTTTCGCCATTAATTTATGCGAACCAAATCTGAAATCATTTCCCTGTTGACCAACCCTGGCATCATCGCCGTCGTCCGCGCACAGAAACAGGAACAAGTCCTCCCGCTCTCGGAAGCGCTCATCGCCGGCGGCGTCATCGCGATTGAAATCACCATGACCACGCCCAACGCCATCGCCGCGATTCGCGAGGCGAGCCAACATTTCGGCAGCCGCGCGCTCATCGGCGTCGGCACGGTGCTGGACATCGCGACGTGCAAGGCGGCCATCGAGGCGGGTGCGGAATTTGTGGTCAGCCCCATCTGCCGGACGGAGCTGGTGGCCTTGGCCCACGCGGCGGGCAAGCCCATCATGCTTGGCTCTTACACGCCCACCGAAGCGCAGACCGCGCACGAGGCCGGTTCGGACTTCATCAAGATTTTCCCGGCCGACGGACTTGGCGCGGGCTACATCAAATCGCTTCGCGCGCCCCTGCCCCATTTGAAAATCGTGCCGACCGGCGGCGTGGACTTGAACACCATCGGCGATTTCATCAACGCCGGCTGCGCGGCGGTCGGTGCGGGATCATCGCTCGTCTCCGCAAAAATTTTGCAGGACGGCGCGTGGGCGGAGCTGACGCAGCGAGCGAAGGATTTTGTGGCCGCCGCCGCGCTGGCCCGGCAGAAGAAATAATTTCCCACCATGACCCCGCCAAACCATCGCGTGCGCCGCGCCACTTTGGACGACCTCGGCACGCTCAAACCGCTCTGGGAATCCATGCGCTTCTCCGTGGACGCTCTGGAAAAGCGCCTCACGGAATTTCAAGTAGCGGAGAACGCCCTCGGCGAAGTGGTCGGCACCATCGGCTTTCGCATGAATGAACGCCACGCCTGCATTCACAGCGAAAGTTACTCGGATTATTCCGTCGCCGACATCTGCCGGCCGCTGTTTGGCGAACGTCTGAAGGTTCTCTCGGCTAACCACGGCATCGCGCGGCTCTGGACGCAGGAGAACGCGCCGTATTGGAACCGCGAGGGATTTCAGCCCGCCGACGAGGAGACGTTAAAAAAAATTCCCGCCGCCTGGCTCACGGAAAATCCCGCGTGGCTCACGCTGCAGTTGAAAAGCGAGGAGGCCTTTGTCTCGCTGGAAAAAGAACTCGGAGCTTTCATGCAGGCGGAGAAAGCGCGCGCGGCGAAAATGCGCGAGCAGGCCCGGCTGATAAAAATCTTCGCGACTTGTGCCGCCGTGATCTTCGGCATCGTGGTGATCGGCGCGCTCGTTTATCTGATGCGCAAGAACGGCCTGCTACTTCCCCGCCGGTAGCTTGAATTCGTCCGCGTGGTAGGAACTGCGCACCATCGGCCCGCTCGCAACATGGACAAACCCCAGCGCCTCGGCGTGCGTCTTGTATTCGGCAAACCTCGCGGGCGTCACAAACTCAACCACCGGCAGGTGCTTCAACGTCGGCTGCAAATACTGGCCAAGCGTGAGGAT